>JABDGW010000070.1:1363-15093 GCA_013285855.1 Bacteroidota bacterium | reverse complement strand
TTTTTTTCTTTCTTTATATCATCAACATATTTTTTAGCAGCTTTATTTGCGTGCGTTTCTTTCTTTTTTGTAAAACGATGGAAGTAAGGAAAATCAAGCTGGTCAATATAAACCGGAAAGCGAACGCCGCGCACTTCAACCAATAACATTTTATTGTTGATTACTTCAACAACTTTGCCTTCTTCTTTTGTATGGAGAATAATAATATCGTCGCCGGGTTGATATTTCACGATGCAACATTTGTAATTTAAAAATTTGCCAGCACATCTGCAAGATGCAAAACTTTCATATCAAGACCTTTATGTTTTATGCAACCATCAATATGCATTAAACAACTCATATCGGTACTGATAATATATTCTGCTTTTGTTTCAACAGCATTTGTAACTTTCTGATCACCCATTGCAATACTTATTGGTTCAAATTTTACGGCAAATGTTCCCCCAAATCCACAACATGTTTCCACATCATTCATTTCAATTAACTGCAAACCGTGTACATTATTTAAAAGAATACGTGGTTCCTGTTTTACATTACATTCACGTAAAGCAGCACAACTATCGTGGTAAGTTGCCGTGGCATTTAAGCTTGCATTAAAGTTTGTGAATTGTAAAACGTTTACTAAAAAATCACTCAGCTCATAAATGCGGGTTTGCATTTTTTTTATTTCTGATAAATGAGTGGAATTTTCAAACAGTTTTTCATAATAATTTTTTACAAAACCAACGCAGCTTGCGCTGGGCGCTACTATGTAATCGCTGCCACTGAAATCTTTTAAAAATTTTTTACAAACATCTTTTGCTTCACCCCAGAAGCCCGCATTAAAAGCAGGTTGTCCGCAACAGGTTTGATTAATATTATAAGAAACTTTGCAACCGGCTTTCTCTAAAACTTTTACCATGTTAAATCCAACAGAAGGATATAACTGGTCAACAAAACATGGTATAAAGATTTGTACGTTCATTATAAGTTATAAAGCATTCAGTTTAGCAATTGAATGTTAGATTGATCGGCTACAATTTTCGCTGTAGCATAAGGAAGCTCAGTCATATTAATGATTTTGACTGTCTTTTCATCAATGCGACTTACCTGGAAAAACTTATATGTTTTCATTGCGGATTTTCCCGGAGTAGCAAAAAGGCTTATGTAAGCTTCACCATAACCAGGAACTGTTACCTTGCCCACAGAGAATGAAGTATCCTGGCTTGAATTGGAAGGTCTTAAAAACAATTCATTATTATCATCCTGCGAAATCGTTGCTGTTCCCAAGACTAAAGGAGTTAACACCTTGCCGCTCGGCGCATTATTGAAGTTTGGGTTTAAATTCGAATTTGGAGAGGACTTCGTGGCGAGAGATTGGTTCAAATAATGAGACTTATAAAAATTGCTACCATTGTACAGACCCTTCGGGACAGAGGTTGCAGTGGTAATTTCCATATTGGGGCCAAACACGAGAATCACTCCATCCTGCCGCCGCACATAGGCACCTATCTTTTGATCTGTAGACGTGTTTTCGGATAAAGAATACCCTAAATAGAACCCATTTTGTTTATCTGTTTGTTTTGGACCGTCAAACTGTATTGTAGGCGTGTTTGAACCTTCGTAAATAAAGTTCCCTGTTATTTTGCCGATTTTTGTATCTGAAGCAAAACCACCATTATTACTATTGGGGTTCCGAATAAACGGATCGCCGACAAACGTTGAAGGATTGATGTTACCAGGATTGAAGGCAGGTTTAGTATTTGTAGTGTCTTTAGGAATGGAGTCCTTTATATTAACGGAACACGAAAATTTTTCTTTTTGAAAGACTAATTTATTGTGTCCATTATTAGCTTGAATAGTTAAAGTGAGTAGAATGCAGGCAAGGAATATTAAAAAGAAAGGCTTTTTCATAACGGGTAAATTAGAATGAATAGTTAGTAAAATTAATGTTTTTGTAAGACCTCATCCGACCCCTTCTCCAAAGGAGAAGGGCAAGAACACATCACCATTAATTTTACAGGTTTAAAATGGGTCTAAAGTCCTCTCCTTTGGAGAGGATTTAGGTGAGGTCAATTTTTAATTTCCTGTTGAATGCAATCATTTTAATTGCAGTTACAGCAGCTTCTTCGCCCTTATTGCCTTCCTTTCCACCAATTCTATCTAAAGCTTGTTGCTCATCATTCACAGTAAGCACACCAAATATTGTTGGAACATTCAATATCATATTCAATGAAACAATGCCATCTGTAACGGCTTTGCATACGTAATCAAAATGTGGTGTATCACCTTTTATCACGCATCCTAATGCAATAAATGCATCTGCTTTTTTTTGATTGCTTTCTGCATACGCTTTTATAGCAAAAGGTATTTCAACAGCACCGGGAACTATCAATGTTTTGTATGAAATATTTTCTTGTTTTAAAATGTGTATTGCGCCTTTTTCAAGCTCATCAACAATGTGTTTATTCCATTCGGTTTTTACAATAATTACAAAGGCATCCTTTATCTGCGGGATGCCTTTGTGCAATTTTTTATTTCCTTTTGAAGCCATTACTTAGCGCTAAAGTCGTTTGGAATAATACTTAAACGATAAATATATTTATCAGCTGCAAAACCTCTTTCTGTATTCGGGTATTTTTGTTTTAATTCTTTGTATAAATCCAATGCTTCGCTGTTTTTACCAAGCGTTTCTAATTTTAATGCAGCACGAAATAAGTATTCACTGCTCATGGTTGCATCGTCTGTAAATTCATTGGCTGCTTTCTTATAATAATTTACAGCATCATCATTTTTGTTAAGCTCGCTGTAGGCATCAGCCAATGCGCCATAAGCCATCATTTGTATCTGCTTTGCTGATGTACTGAAATCTTTAAGATTATCAACAGCCTTATTAAAATTACCAAGCCTTAAATAGCTTACGCCTGCATAATATTTTGCAAGACTGCCTGCCTTTGTTGAACCATAATTATTAATAACATAGTTAAAGCCGCGGCTGAATTTGTCGCCATCAAGGGCAAGCTTTAAAGAGTCCTGCCGAAAGTATTGCTCTGCTTTCCACATTGCATTTTCAGCTTCTTCTTCTTTGGGGGCAACTATATAATTTTTATAACCATACCAGCCCGCGATTAATACCACTACAACTATAACAGCCGTAAGTAAAGGCTTTTGATATTGAGTATAGAAATTTTTTGCTTTTAAAACAACATCATCATTTTTCACCTGTTGCACATGCGTATCAGCCATAATAAATTAAAAATTAAAAATTAAAAATTAAAATCGTTAGTCAGTTATAAAGGGATACTTTTTATCTGCGTAAACGTCTTTAGTAACTTCTGCATCATCAGGCCAGGGGCTTTCTTCAGCAAATTTTACTGATTCTTCCACTATTTTGGCAATCCGGTCATCAATGGTTTTTATTTCATCATCTGATGCAAACTTGTTTTCCTTAATTGTTTTTAAAACAAGTGTTACGGGATCTTTTCCCCTGTATTCTTCCAGTTCTTCTTTTGTTCTGTATTTTCCCGGGTCTGAAATAGAGTGGCCTTTGTAGCGGTATGTTTTCATTTCAAGCAAGGTTGGACCACCTTTTTCTCTTGCTCTTTTTACTGCTCTTGTAATAGCTTCATGCACCGCTTCCGCACTCATGCCGTCAACTTTATCTCCTGGCATTTCGTAAGCATCGGCCAGTTTATAAATATCAATTACGTTTGAAGTGCGCTCTACTGAAGTACCCATTGCGTAGTTATTGTTTTCACAAATAAAAACTACGGGAATTTTCCACAGCATGGCAAGATTGAATGTTTCATGCAATACGCCCTGCCGCGCAGCGCCATCACCAAAAAAGCAAAGCACTACATTATCTGTACCTTTATAATCTTCAGCAAAAGCAATTCCGGCGCCTACGCCAATTTGCCCGCCTACAATACCATGACCACCATAAAAAAAATGTTCTTTACTAAAGAAATGCATGCTGCCGCCTTTACCTTTTGCCAGGCCGGTTGCTTTACCATACAGCTCGGCCATACATGCGTTTGCGCTGGCACCTTTTGCCAAAGCCAAACCATGATCGCGGTACGCTGTGATGAAAATATCTTCCTGGCGGGTAGCTGTCATACATCCGGCAGCAATGGCTTCCTGACCAACATAAGCATGAAAAAAACCGCGGATCTTGCCCGCCATCTTATACATCTCTTCGGCTTTCAACTCAAACTGACGGATGAGCTGCATTAATTCATACCAATATAAATATGTTTCCTTTGTAAATTTTACCGGCACAGCTAAAATTTGAGCCGCAAATATAAGCGCAAAACCATTTTCGCCAATTAACAGTATGGTAAAACAGGTTTTATTTCTGAACATGCATTATTTTGCTACAGGCGCTTTGGTGTGCTGAGCCGAGAGGCATGCCTGCCGGAACTACATATAAAACAGATAATGGATAACATTACAATTATAAATAACACAGAACAGCAACAGTTTGAAGTAAACATGCAGGATCAGTCAGCGACATTAGTTTACCGTTTTTATAAGGGCAATATTGCGCTGATGCATACAGAAGTTCCTGCTGCACTTGGAAATAGGGGTATTGCTTCAGCTTTAGCAAAATATGCATTGGAATGGGCAAAAGAGCATAACAAAAAAGTTATGGTGTATTGCCCGTTTGTGGCTTCTTATCTTAAAAGGCATCCTGAATATAATTTTTTAGTTGATAAAAATTATCTTAAATAATATGGCAAGAATAAAGCTTGACCTGCATAATATTTATAACAACAGCGCTGCAATTGATAAAGCTTTGCAACAGGCATTTAACGATGCTATAGAAAAAAAGATTCGTGAAGTAGAAATTATTCCCGGTAAAGGAAGCGGGCAATTGCGAAAGAAGGTTGAACGGTTTTTACAGCAGCCGCATATTAAACCTTTATACCACCGCATAGAAAATGACAGTAAAAATTTCGGAAGGCTGTTCGTGTATTTTAAATTTTAATTGAATAATTATATCATTAAAAGTTTTTTCCAACGTTTAAAAATTATTTTACGTCAGTAGTAATATGAAATATTTTCTTGTATTATCAGTCTTGCTATTGTCATGCAATAAACATTCACAACAAACAACCATTCCGGTTGAAA
Organism: Bacteroidota bacterium; assembly: GCA_013285855.1. Lineage (GTDB taxonomy): Bacteria > Bacteroidota > Bacteroidia > Chitinophagales > Chitinophagaceae > Parafilimonas. The sequence continues at coordinate 9,984 of JABDGW010000070.1, read as the reverse complement.
CAACAGCGATTGTCTACTACACCGGCCCGATTGAAACGGATGGTTGCGACTGGGAGACATTTATTAATAACATGTATTATCATCCTGACAGCTTGCCTGACAGTGTAAAACAAAATGGCCTGCACGTATTGGTAACTTATTCCAAAATCAATGATAAGTTTATTTGCGGTATCGGCGCAACAGCTTTTGATATAATTCATATAAAAAGCGTCAAGCCTCAATAAAGATTTTATATTCCTTAACTGATTCTTATAGCAAACCTTAACTGCTTTATCAAAATTAATTAGAACCAATACCCTCAATATTCTGCAATTATTTCATGCTTATAACACCAAAGCCATCTTTCGCCGGGTTCTGCGGAAATAACTACAGGATGCGAAGTTTTGTGATAATGTTTTGTCATATGTTTATTAGGAGAATCATCACAACACAGCGTAGCACCGCAGGTTTGACAAGTTCTTAAGTGCATCCAGTCACTGCCTGTTTTAATACATTCCTCACACACGTATTCGTCGGCTGTTTTTAATTGTTTTATAGATGTAATATCGTCACAAATAGTTGACGGCATATAGTTTACTATTTATAGGCAATGTATTAATTATTGTTCAAAAGATGAAAGATCACATTCAAGTTCAGTCCTGTTCCAGTTACCGGTATTGGCTGCCGCTGCATAAGTTGAATTAAGAAAGCGCAATAAAGTGTCGTGCGGGTTGGCGGCATTTTTTACTACATCATACAATAAAAAAAATTCACCCATTTCTTTATTGTAAAAAGTTTCTTTTGGTTCAACAGGCTGTTCAGCAAAGGCAGCAGGCGTTGGATAACAATAGGAATAAAAAACTGCCTGCGGAAAAGTATCATTGCCGGGCCAGAAACCACAACTGCTTACTTCATGTGAGTAAGCTTCCTGCATAACATTTAAAGGTATATTGGGTGCGCCGCCCGGATGTAAAGGCGCAGGCCTGCCTGAAAACCGCGTAACAGCAAGATCAAAGCCGCCCCAGAAAAAATGTACAGGGCTGCTTTTACCTCTAAAGCCTGCTCTAAACCTTGTAAATACGTTATGTATATGCACCAATGCCTGCCAGTAGTTTTGGACCTGTTCTTCATTATAAGTTTTATGCGTTTCATCTATTTCAAAAGGTATAGCTGGTTCTATTTCATTGGGAACCGGGTAAATATCTACTTCAATACCTGTCTTTTTTAATTTGGTAAAAAGCTCGTTGTAAAAATCTGCCACTGTGCGTGAGTATAATTTTATTTCTTCCCTATTACCGATACTGGTTGATATAGTAAGTATATGTTGGTGAAAATTAAATTCAATTTCAAAAATACCTTCTGCATACTGCATGCTGCCGGTAGATAAACCCTGTGGGGTAACATACAACGTTACATGCCACGAATGATTGAGCCATGGCATAGATTTAAGTCTTATTTTACCGACAACCTGCACCCAAAGTTGTAAAGTAGATAATGTATCTTTCCATTCGTTATAATCAATATCAGGCCATGTTATTAAAGTCATATTTAAATTAGATATAGTGATTATGGTGAAATTAAAATAATATGCTTACACAGTTATAAAACTTAATAGATTAATGGCCTTAATCTTGTAATTATCTTTAAAATTTTTATGACAGAGCTGCAGATCATTCGTGAAAAAAAAGTATGGATAAAAGTTGATCCATGGCATGTGCACAGAGATAATCCTAATATAATACCCACTGAATATTTTATAGTTTCTTACTATTTACAGGAGCCGGAAACCGGCGCAACAAACGGAAAAATAATTAACGATGATAATGACGAACCAAAGCTATTTGAATCACCTGTAGCCGCATTAAACTATGCGCAAAAAATACTGAAAGAAATTTTATAATTTTTTATTAATAAATACTAAACAGTTACAACTGAGTTTAGTTTTACTATCCGGCAAATAACATAACCCTGGAATTATTTGGTTCATCAGAAATAAATTATTGTTGTTGTATATTACTGCTGCGATGAAAAAATTCTTTCTGTTATACATAAGTTTTATTGCTGTTATTAGTGTAAAGCCTCAGCTTACAGTATGCTCATGGAATCTTGAAAACTTTGGTAAATCAAAAACTGATTCAGCAATTGAATTTATAGCTGACGAGATTAAAGATTATGATATAGTTGTAATACAGGAAGTAGTTGCCGGTTATGGTGGCGCGCAGGCTGTGGCAAAATTAAATACTGCACTAAATAATAAAGGGTTTAAATGGGATTACGAGGTAAGTAATATTACAACTGCAAAAAATCCTGATGAAAAAGAACGATATGCATTTTTATGGAAAACATCAAAAGTAAAACTGGCAGCAAAGCCATGGCTTGAGGTGAAGTATAATGAAGAAATATGCAGGGAGCCATTCTTTGCTACATTTATTTATAAGAACAAGCAATTTACTATGGCCGGTTTTCATGCCGTACCAAAAGCAAAACAGCCAGAAACAGAAATAAAATATTTTAAATTTTTACCGGAAGAATATCCTGACAAAAATTTAATTTTTTGCGGAGATTTTAACTGCCCTCAATCAAATACAGTTTTTAGTCCTTTAAAGAAATCAGGCTATCAGCCAATTCTTGTGCTGCAAAAAACTTCTTTAAAAGAAAAATGTATTAATAATGATTGTCTTGCTTCAGAATATGATAATATGTTTTACAGTAATTCAAAAATTACTTTCATAAAATCAGGCATTATACCTTTTTACCAGCATTTTAATTGTGATTTGAAAAAGGCAAGAAAAGTATCAGATCATGTCCCGATTTTCTTTGAGTTTAGCTTAAATTAAGGTAACTATATAGGAGTTGGGACAGACTTATTTTTACGAAGTTTTTTTAAATATAATATTCTTACAGCTTTTAATAATCTAAAAATCTGATAACTTTAAGGCTGCCATATTGCAGCCTTTTTATTTTACTATTATGATGAAATTGTGGGTAATTGTGTTAGCCGTCGCGTATATTATTTTAGGATTGATGTCTTTAATAACGGCTTTCTTAAATCCAAGTTTAATGGAACGATTGAGGCAAAAAAAAAATACCAAGTGGGCGAAATTTTAGTAGAGTATTTTTTTTATTGCTCGCCGCTATTTTAATTTATTTAGGAGGGAAAATTATTTACGAAATATTATTTGTCCCAACTCATATATAGTTACCTAAATTAAATTATACTTTGATTACCTTGCTGATGTAATTCCACGACAAGTTTCAGTACCAATAATTTTAATAAATAACTCCTGCAAATTGTTTTAAGAAACGCACATCATCCTGCGAATACAAGCGAAGATCATTAACGCGGTATTTAAGCTGGCAAATTCTTTCTATGCCCATACCGAATGCAAAACCAGTATATTTTTCAGGATCAATGTTAAAGTTCTGCAACACGTTTGGATGCACCATGCCGCTGCCTAAAATTTCTACCCAGCCGGTATGTTTGCACACATTGCAGCCGGCGCCATGACAAATTAAACAATCAATATCCATTTCTGCACTGGGCTCGGTGAAAGGAAAATAGGAAGGGCGAAAACGGATCTTTACTTCTTTACCAAACATTTCCTGCACAAAAAAATACAGTGTTTGTTTAAGATCAGCAAAACTTACGTTTTCATCAACATATAAACCTTCTACCTGGTGAAAAAAGCAATGCGCTCTTGCGCTGATGGTTTCATTGCGGTACACACGGCCCGGGCAAATAATTCTTATCGGCGGTTGCTGTTTTTCCATTACCCTTGCCTGTACGCTGCTTGTATGTGTGCGCAACAGCCAGTCGGGATTCTTTTGTACATAAAATGTGTCCTGCATGTCACGCGCCGGATGGTTTTCAGGCATATTCATGGAAGTGAAGTTGTGCCAGTCATCTTCAATTTCAGGACCTTCGGCCAACACAAAACCAAGCCTGCTGAAAATAGAAATGATTCGATTGCGTACAATGCTTAAAGGATGCCGGGTGCCAATGGTAATATCATCACCAGGTAAAGTATAATCAATGAGCTGTGAGCTTTGAGCTTCGGGCTTCGAGCCTTGAGCTTTAAGCACTTCATATTTTTCTTCGGCAAATTGTTTAAAGCTGTTTAAAAGCTGACCGGCTTCTTTTTTCTTATCGTTGGGCACGTTCTTCATTTCCTGCATTATATTTTTTACAATGCCTTTTGTGCCGAGATATTTTATTCGGAATGATTCTGCTGCTTCACCGTTTTCACCAATGAAAGATTCTATTTCTTTTTTATGCTGCTCAATTTGCTGTAACAGTTCTTCCATGCGGCGAAGATAAGAAATACAGGAAAGGATTTTAAGCGGCATTAAATGATGATAACTTTTCTTTGCAAATAATTTTTTTTGTGATCGCTACCATTGTAACACACACAGATGAACTTCAACAGATCGTTGAGCTTTCGCATAAAAACCTGCGCGGAAATATTCCTTTAAACGAGCACGAAACGCAAGGCTTTATTACCTGGGATTATTCGTTTGATCTGCTGAAGAAAATGAATGCGCAGCAACCGCATATTATCGTAAAAGAAAATAATAAAGTGATTGGTTACGCATTGGTGGCTTTAAAAACTGCAAGCCATTTTCATACTGACCTTGAAGCAATGATTCAACAGCTTGAAAGAATCACCTATAATGGAAAAAAATTAAGCGAATACCGCTATTACGTAATGGGGCAGATTTGTATTGATCACCATTACCGCGGCAAAGGAGTTTTTAAAATGCTTTACACGCACCACAAAAAATTATTTGAAGAGGAGTATGATTTTGTAGTTACAGAGATATCCACACGCAACAACTGTTCACTTCGTGCACACGAAAAATTAGGCTTTACAACCATCTGCACTTATACGGATGCTTTAGATGAATGGAATGTGGTTGTTTGGGATTGGAAGTGAAACTCAGCAATGCGCTTTAAGCCGTGCGGCATTGAATTAACTATGATTTGAGTAATACAGAAGCATATTAGAGAGCATCCACTCTTATTCATTATCCTTACTCCATAACCTTGCGCCGCCTTTAATGCCCTCACGATTGTTTACAATGATCATATTATCGTCAAGCGGAATGGTAAGGTTTTTTGCATTGCCGCCGCTGATATATAAGCGATCATAATTGAAAACAGTTTTTAAAATAGCAAACACTTTTTTCATTCTGTAATTCCAGTGGTCCTTGCCTTTTCTTTTATATGCAGCTTCACCAATGTATTCATCATAATCCCTGTCTGTTTTTACAGGATGATGTGCAATTTCAAAATGCGGTAATAACTTACCATCAAGCAACAGCGCAGTGCCAAAACCGGTTCCAAGTGTTACCATCATTTCAAGTCCTTCACCGCTTACCATACCAACACCCTGCAGGTCGGCATCGTTCACCACTTTGGCAGGCCTGCTCAGCAACGCAGAAAGGTTTGTTTGCAAAGGATAATCTGCCCAGCTTTCTGAGCCAAGATTCGGCGCTGTTTTTATAATACCGTTTTTTACAAAGCCCGGAAAACCAACAGATATTTTATCGTAACCCGTAAAATTTTTTACGAGTTCCTTTATCAGGTTTATTACATTAACCGGCGTAGAAGGCTGCGGCGTAGGCATTCTTGCATAATCTGAAATGGGAACGCCTTCCGCATTTAATATAGTTGCTTTTATGTGTGAACCGCCAATATCAATAGTTAGAATATTTATCTCCGTATTGTTTTCCATGTGATAAGCTTAGTAATGAATGAAGTAATTTTTCATGGGCGATATTATGAATATTTTTCTTTTAGCTATTACCTTCTTATGCACATAATGATATAAAATATTTGAAAAGAATAAAAGGCAGGCAGAAATAATTACTCAGCTTTCCTGTTTTATCTTTTCCCACTCTTTTGAAGCAAGCACCATTCTTATTTCGCCAAAGGTTACTGCATCACCCAACCTTTGTTTTACCGGCATAATGGAATTTCCTTCAAGATTTTCAAGATGCGGTTCTATTAAAATAAGTTTTTCTGTTTTTACCAGCTCGTTCACTGAAATTATTCCGCGGCGAATATAAAATGCAAGATGTGATTCAATGGTTGATACAGCAAGATTACGCAACCTCGCTATATCAGCAATGGAATTTCCTTCTTTATGCAGTTTATAGCTAATGGTTCTGGTATCCTCTTTTTGTTCTGTTGCTGATTTTTCTTTGCGTTCTTTTTTGGGTTGTTTTGCCGCAATAGATGACGAAAAGTTATGTTCGCTACAATATTCATTTATCACTTCTAAAAAAGCACGGCCATATTGTTTTGCTTTTGCCTGCCCAAAGCCGCTTATCTTAACCAGTTCATCTAAATTCTGCGGAAGATATTCTGCCATTTCATCAATGGTTGTACTGCCTGCAACATAATAGACAGGAACATTTTTTTGTTCGCAGATCTTGTTGCGTAGTTCTCTTAATTTTTTATGCAGTTGCGGATGCAGGCTTTCTGTTTTTTTATCAGAAGCCGTTGCATAAGCATTTGCTGTAAATCCAGGGACGACGAAGTTCTTTTTATGCTGGTAATAATTATTTATTGAAAATTTCTGCACGCAACAATTCAGCAAATATTTTTTCTCAGCAAGTAAAACAAAAACTTCTTTCAATAAATCGTTATAGGCTTTTGCATGTTGCTTACTGTCAGTAGATGCGGGAGATTGTTTTAAAAAATTAATTATTTCATCCAGTTGCTGTATAAAATATTGCGAAGCTGCAATAAGCCGTTGCTGAATTTTATTGTTGTCTTCAGGTAATTCATCATCTTCAAAAAACTTATTAAGCTGAGCTTTAAATTTTTCGGCAATAGTTTGTAATGCTTTTATTTTATTTTCAGTTTCATCTATCCATGTTAATAATTCTGTGTTGAATGCGGCCGCATTATCTTTTACTGTTTTGTTCAATTCAGCGTATTGTTTTATTGCAACAGTAAAATCAAACAGCGATAAAAGAATTGTTTGCTGGTATTGTTTTTTAGATTGATGTAACTCCTGTTTTAAATTTTCTTCAGAAGCATTCCGTTCAGAAAATTCTATAATGTGCTGATCTGTTTGCAAACCAGAAGTTGTTACCTGGCTTTTAAGCACAATGCCTTTTAACGATGTGCAGCGGCTTAGCGCAACATATACCTGCCCGGGCGCGAAAGCATGGCTTGCATCAATTACAGCTTTTTCAAATGTTAGTCCCTGGCTTTTATGAATGGTGATTGCCCATGCAAGCCGTAATGGATATTGCGTGAATTTTCCGATAACATCTTCTTCCAGTTGCTGTGTTTGCTTATTGATGGAATAGCGTACGTTTTCCCAGGTTTCTTTCTGTACTTCAATAACTTCTTCTTCATTTTTACATTGAACAAAAATTGTATCTTCTTCAATCTTTGTAATCACACCAATCTTGCCGTTGAAATATCTTTTTATTTTCTCCTTATCATTTTTTATGAACATAACCTGTGCGCCAATCTTCAGCTCAAGTAATTCATCGGCAGGATAAGATTTTTCATAAAACTCTCCTGTTATTTCTGCTTTAAATGAAAACGATTTTTGTTTCAGTTTCGAAAGCTCGGCAGCATTTGTATTATCCGATTTATAATTGTGCGTTGTAAGAAAAATATAACCATCATTATTCAGCTCAAACCAGGGATCATAACGGCTGTTGAGCAACTGCATGCCTTCTTCGCTTAAATTATTATGCCGCACTTCATTTAAAACATGAATGAATGTTGCATCTGATTGCCGGTATATTTTCTGAAATTCAATATGAACCGGTGGAAACTGGTGTATTACCTGGCTGTGAAAAAAATAAGCGCTTTTATAAAACTGCGACAATAAATTCCATTCTTCATCAGGTATTATCGGCGGCAGTTGAAACATGTCGCCAATAAACAAAACCTGTACACCGCCAAATGGTTCATTATACCGGTAACGAAAATGTTTCAATACAGTATCAATAGCATCTAATGTATCGCAGCGCACCATGCTTATTTCATCAATAATTAATAATTCAAGTTGCTGTAAAATTTTGCGCTTCTCATTATTCAAACGCATTCTTCCCAGCAAACTATGTTTGTTCACTGCTTCATTGTTTTGCATAAAACCTTTTGCTTCGGGAATGAACGGCGATAAAGGCAATTGAAAAAAAGAATGGATGGTGGCGCCGCCGGCATTAATGGCAGCTACACCTGTAGGTGCTGTTACAGCAATTTGCTTTATACAATTTTGTTTGATGTATTTTAAGAAAGTTGTTTTTCCTGTGCCTGCTTTACCTGTAAGAAAAATATTGCGGCTGCTTTCATTAACCAGGTTTATGGCGAGCTGAAATATTTCATTATCGTGGTCTATTGGGTGCATAAGGTATTAAGGTAAAGAATATTAAAACAGCTTTGAAATATTGGGTTGATCTATCATCTGGATTTATTCTCATCAAACCCCAAACTGCCTTAAATGATGGTCAAGATGCTTATAACCAAGTATGCCCCATTCTTCTGCGGTCATTCTTCCGAAGAATGGATGCGACCTTGCTGCCATTGCATTTTTATCAGTTGTGAGCAATTTTTCGGCAATAGTTTGTAATGCTTTTATTTTATTTTCAGTTTCATCTATCCATGTTAATAA
>JABDGW010000070.1:0-1353 GCA_013285855.1 Bacteroidota bacterium | reverse complement strand
TCGTAAAAATCAGGTTGGGTTTTAATTACAAAACTTGGGTCAGTTGGCAAGCCTTGTTTAAAAGGCTCATCTTTTAATATCATTCTCTTGCCCATTTTTCCAAATATAACACCCATAAGTGTGCGCTTTGGTGTTTGCTCTCCCAATGAAACTTTAATAGGCACAACGCAATGTGCCAGCATTTGAGATACTGTCATTTTTCCCCATTGCGCTTTTGCGTTTGGTTGCAGTGTTTCAAGCCGGTTCAATATTTCCGTTGAAGCATCTTTATCAAAAAGATTTTTCATGATGAATGTTATAAACCGAAGTTAACTGAAGTAAACAGAATTTTAAAACTCATATGTTTCATTAAACATTATTTTTATAAAAAATTAATAGCTATATGAGCCTACAGGTTATTGGTTCCGGTATTGGCAGAACCGGAACTCATTCTTTAAAACTTGCCTTAGAAATACTTGGTTTCGGAAAATGTTATCATATGGAAGAATTGCTTCGGGAGCCTGAGGACCTTATTTATTTTGAGCAGGCAGAAAAAGAAGAAGCAGTTGACTGGGATGAATTGTTTGAAGGATATACATCTGCTGTTGATTATCCCGTCTCGCGTTATTACAAAGAGATCATCAACGCTTATCCAAATGCCAAAGTTATTCATACTATTCGCGATGCCGAGTCGTGGTATAAGAGTGCTACGGAAACAATTTTCTGGGCAAGTAAACCTTCTTTAGGCCGCATACTAAAGATGATGATACGAATGCCTTTTTCTTCAGCTATAAGAGAAAGGTTGCCTGTGCTTAAATATAATGGAAGAATGGTTGATAATATTTTTGGAAAAGATTTGAAAAATAAACAGGAAGTAATAAAAAGATATAATGCAATTAATGAAGAAACACTTAATTTTCTTCCAAAAGAGCGCTCGCTTGTTTATGAAGTGAAATCCGGATGGGAACCATTGTGTAACTTTTTGAATGTGCCAATACCTTCAACCCCTTTCCCAAGATCAAATATAAGAGAACAGTTTAAAAAGAATGTTGCCGGCATTGCTGCGGGAAAACCGGTACAGATGTAAATAAAAAAGTCCTGCACAAAGCGGGACTTTTTATAAAAAGATTGTATTAGTATTAGATAGAAAGCATGCTCATATATTTTGCATCAGCTTTTGCACTGTCCATTTCTGTTGTGCCGTCATATCTTTCCTGCTCAACAATAAAATAGTTCATTCCTTCTTTTTTTAAATTTATTAAAATAGAAGGATAGTCAATGGAGCCTTCACCCAATGTACAGGAAGCATCTTTTTCGGTGGAGTTCTTTATCCTGTCTTTTACATGCCCAAGCCTGAAACGGTTCTTATATTTT
>JABDGW010000069.1:15553-15746 GCA_013285855.1 Bacteroidota bacterium | reverse complement strand
AATCAGCAGATTGATAAGATACTTGAATATGTAAATTCTCAAAATTTACAGTATAGTTTACCTACACCAGTAGTTTTCAATTGGTTCTTGTACTAGATATTATAGTCAATTATCGAGACTTGTGTGCGCAAGAGATCAGAGCAAAGCATTTAGATTTTTTATTTATTGTAACTTCTTAGTGGATGTATAGAAG
>JABDGW010000069.1:0-15543 GCA_013285855.1 Bacteroidota bacterium | reverse complement strand
GTATAGAAGTAGGTGGAATTTTTAGTGATTGTATAATTGAGATAAACCAGAAGGCAAGTCGAAGAACTGCGCATTGAGATTTCCCGTTATTAAACCACCAATGCCATCTTTCCAAATCAGCCCATGTAAATCGCCCATTTCGGTAAATAAAAAACATCCTGCATAAACATCAAGATTCTCGGCATAAATCTTAATAACTTCTGTACTTCCTGGCACATGTTGGATTGGTGTTTTAAAATTCAGCGTGACATCATGCAAGTCATTTGCTGCTCTAGAAGCAACTTTTACACCTTGCACTTTCGCAATAATTTTCACGGGATATACTCCATTGCTGAACTCAGGAAAATAATAGTGCACTGGTAAAGAAGTCAAAGCCCAAGCAGTATCACCAGAGAGTTGCACTTCAACAATTTCAACAGTGCCGTTCGCCTGAACTTTATATTTGTTTGGAGTTTTAAAATTTATGTGGGGCAAGTTGTTTACTAAACACATTGGCGGAAGAGTTCCAGATGCACTGTCTATAATCAAGGTGTGATTAACAAAATCTTGGTAAGTATGGTAATAAATTGACTTAAGAGAACAGGTAACAACTCTTGGTGAGGTTAAACTATCAACATTTTGATAAACGATATCCCCTTGAAAATTTCCCCTCGCTCCTGGAGGAAGTTCTGCAGACATTGGAATTGAAACAGGTTGTTGTTGTGTGTTAGGATGAGCAAATATTCCATCAACCCTGGGGTATGGTGCGTTGAAGTTGAAGTAGTCAAGGACAACGTCCTTTGTTCTTGAAACTAAATCAAAACTGCCGTAGCAGAAATTTGCTGTATTAGGAATAAAAGTTGAAGGCGTGGTGGATGGAGACAACGAAACTTGTGCGCTCAATATTCCATCGCTAGCATAATTTGATTTATCGTTTGAATAGATCCTGTTGTTCTGCGGTATATCTTTTTTGCAGCCAAATAATAGAATTGCAAATCCTGACGACAGTAAAAGGAGTTTAGTTTTCATGCGTTAGTTTTATGTAGGGAAGTTAAATAATTCATTGAAGAAAGAAAAAAAGTTTCATTTTAACTTCATTTGCTACACTTAGTTCACATATACATTTTCACTATCAAATCTTATCTCCCTACCAGTGCGATTCTAATATAAATTCATTTTAATCCTTCCATACAGTTAAAGTTAAATTCCGAGGTATTGCGCATATAAACTAATCCTTTGCTATCATACAGTGTCCAATAATACCCTTTCAAACCTAGAGGGCTAAATATTATGAAACGTATTGTAGTTATATTGTCGCTGCTCATCGTAGTTTTTTCATTTGCTGGTTGTTATTCATCAGGTGTTGTTGTAAGATCTAGACCTGTCCGTTATCATGCACCTAGGGTATACTATGCCAGACCTTATTACGGTGGTGTACATTACTATGGTTATGGTTACAATAGATGGTAAGAGTGTTTACATGTAACTTCATTTCCAATGTCCAATAGTGACGTGTAAGAAGTGAAGTATGTGTAGATGTTTTAAAACATTTTTATTTCTTTTGTTTAGATCGAAATAGACTTTAAACCGCTAACTAATCATCAATGCAATACATGTACACTTTCCGCAAGAATTATTATTAAGCTAACTGTTTAAATCGTCTAAGGAAATTGTAATTAGATATGGATAGAGTGGTTGATCTGTACTCGCAAAACTTTTAAGTCCTTTAATAATGTTGCTGGACATATGATATATTACTTCAACATAAAATCCTTCAAGTTGATACAATAAATACGTGTTACTCTCATCTTGCCTATCTGCAATCATTACACCTTTTTCCCAAAGCACATCAGCTTGTTCATTCTGATTAAGTAACTTGAATTCGTATAGTGTCATAGCTAATAGGTTACTTTATATTATTATCACATCTTCAGAAACTTTTATGACATGGAGCCTTTCCGATTATAATGTAAAAATTGTTTACTTGAAAAGTCTAACCGCTATTAAAAGTCCTATGACGGCAGCCAGTAATATCAATAGGATAAATAGCAGCATTGCTTTCTTTTTATAAGCTGATGTTTTCTGCTGTAATGTTTTTACTTCAAATGTCAATAAATTGATCTTTTCAGTATCAGCATTTCTCCATTGCCTGTAATTCTCTACCTGCTGTTTATACTGTCCTTCTAACTGAGTAGTTATTTGCTTTACTAAATGTGCTTTTGAGTTTTGTAATTCTTCAATTGTACTGTTATAGATTTCTCTCAAATATTGACCAAGTGCAGTTGGAGTAATAAATGCTTTATCTGCTATTTTTTGAAGTAATGAAATGTCTTCTTTATGACCAATGGCTGTAACAAAAATACATTTTAGGTGAATTGCTTGTTCAGCAATAAATATATTATTGAATATAGTCATGTTCTCTCCTCCTCCGCGAGAAATAACAATGATGTCACATTCTTTTGAGTACTTATTTATGGAGTAAATAATCTCAGACTCTGAAGCAAGGCTAATCTTTATAAATTCAATATCATAAAAACTTACAGCCTCCTGTAATTGATGTTTTATATCGCTATCTATAATTGCATTTTTACCTATGATAATTTTAATGGTGACCGCTTGATTGTCTATTATTCTTTTCTTAATGAACGAATCAACATCTTTATAACCTATCTGTGCTTTATTTTGGAGTATCTCAAAGGTCTTTATTTCTTCTTCAGTATGAGTGCTTTTGTTCTGGGATTGCAGTTCAACTAAGTTGACTTGTAGATCAATTTTACCACTCGAAAATTGTATCTTCTTGGTGAGAAATGCAGTGAATTCTATTAACTCCTGGTTACGAAGTTTGCTTCTGATTATCCCTGGTAAAATCAAACTCATACAAGTGTCAGAATTCTCATCCTTCAATGTATCATAATAAAAGTTATTGTAGTTGGTTCCTTTGCCTGCAATATAAACACCTTTCATTTGAAAGATTCTCTTCGCTGTGTCTTGACTTAGAGAATTATTAAATGTATTTAATAAAGATGTTGGACTATAAAAGATTGCATCAATTGGCATATAGCTAAATTATCTGTTTTGTGATTAACTGATTAAGCGATGTTAAAATAAAACCTTAGTAAAAAATTTGGTACTAAAATAATTGGTTTTAAGTTTGCTAATTAAATTAGTAATATGGACGACCAAACTATAGTATTTGTGCAAGGTGATGTTCCTGCAGGTTTTCCATCACCAGCAACAGATTATTTACAAAAAAGAATAGATCTAAATGAATATTTAGTTAGAAATCCTCTTTCAACATTTGTAATTGACTGTTCTGGATTATCAATGATCAATGCTTTTATTGCTCCAAAAGCAAAACTTGTTGTTGACAAGAGTGTAAATGCTCAGAATGGCCACATAGTGTTAGCGGTAGTTAATGGAGAGTTTACAGTAAAGTATTTAAAAAAGAATAAGCATAAATGTTGGCTCGTGCCTGCAAATTCCAAGTTTAGCCAAATCGAGATCACTCCTGAAATGGATTTTCAGGTTTGGGGAGTGGTGACAAAGATTATTAATGACCCAAGCGAAAACAGATGTTTGCTTTAGTTGATTGCAATAACTTTTATGTGAGTTGTGAAAGGCTCTTTCAACCAAAGCTGTATGGTAAGCCTGTAGTTGTATTAAGCAACAATGATGGTTGTGTAATTGCAAGAAGCGATGAAGCAAAAGCACTGGGGATTGTAATGGGGACACCTGCTTACATGAGTGAAGGTCTGTTTAAGCAGCATAAGGTAAAAGTATTCAGTTCAAATTACACCTTGTATGGTGACTTGAGTGATAGAGTAATGAAAATATTGGCCTCATTTGTCCCCAAGATGGAACTATATTCCATCGATGAAGCATTTCTTGATTTAAGTGAGATGCTATACCATGACCTTTTGGACTTAGGTATAAAAATAAGAAAAGCCATAATGCAGAATCTGGGCATTCCTGTCACTGTTGGTATTGCACCAACCAAAACACTTGCAAAAATGGCAAACAGGTATGCTAAAAAAAGATTCAAAGACGTTGGAGTTTTCTATGCTATTTCAAAGGAGCTAATAAATGAGATGTTGCAAGCAACAGATGTTGAAGATATTTGGGGCATAGGTAAACAATATGCAATTCTACTAAAACGTAATGGGTTTAGGACTGCTAAAGATGTAACAAAGATTCCTGCTGAATGGATGAGGAATAAAATGAGTGTTGTTGGTTTAAGGTTATGGAATGAATTGAATGGTGTTCCTTCTATTGAGTGGGAATATAAACCGAAGGATAAAAAGAATATTTGTAAAAGCAGGTCTTTTGGCTTTTCCACAAGTGATATATCAATTCTGAGAGAGGCTGTCAGTAATTACGCTGCCATCTGTGCCTTGAAACTCAGAAACCAGAATTCAACATGCAGATATGTAAATGTATTTATCCATACTAATCCTCACAAACCAGAGTTGAAGCAATATCAGGGTAGCATCACTTTGCAATGTGAAAAGGAAACAAACCTTACCCAAGATATAATTGGCTATGCCTTAAAAGGTCTAGATATAATTTATAAACCAGGTGGCTACATCTATATGAAAGCTGGGGTAATGGTTTTAGATTTGGTCACAGAGAATGCAGTTCAACTAAATTTATTTGACCAACGAGATAGAAGCAAGGAAAAGCAACTTACTGCAACTGTTGATAAGGTTAATACTGAAATGGGACAAGACACAGTTAGAATGGCTGTGCAAAGATTTGAAAGGAGATACAGATTGAGAGCAGAGAAATTAAGTAAGAAGTACACAACAGACATCAAGCAAATACTCAAGGTAAAAATATAGTTATGTTCAATCCATTTGTAAAATTTGAACCAAGATTTATTCCTGGATTCAGGAAGCAAAACAAGCGGTATCTAGTATCTCAAACTTTTACGAGAGGAGATGATTTATTTAAAATTGAAGGAAAAGTTAGTTTGATGCTGACTCATTATGATGATTTGGAGAAAGCTAAAGTCCATTACAATGCGGTTGCCAATAATGGTAGTAAAAAGCAAGTCTTTGTAGATGAAAATGGAAATTTAAGCAACGCCAAAACAAAAAAGGGAGTCAAGAAAGATGAATATGCTGCAATCCTTGATTTAGAAAAAGATGAACATAGGAAAAAGCTGGAAGAAATGCTTGCTCCAGATTCAAAGTATGTAATATACTCTTCATTGATTGGTGATCCGAAGATGGTTGAAACTGCTATGGATAGATTATTTAAGCAAAATATTAAGAAGTATATCGAAAGAAACACAAACTGGAGAATTCCAAGAGATTATACTATTATTCCAAGACCCGAATTAACTTTTGGAGAATTATATATTGTCATGAAATTTGCAGGTCAAACGGCAAGAATTAAATTAGAGGATTTAGAAAATATATAGTTATGTGTTATCATATAGCATTTGAAGTAAAACTGGAAAGCATATTAGATGTATTTCCAGACTTGATAGTAGATCACCAACTTGATGTTGATTTTCCAACAGCTGGCCACATAAGTGGCTTTTTACACAAACCTCATCAAGTAATGATGACAAGTAGGAAAGATGGAAAGAAACATCTTGCTTTAATGATGTGGGGCATTGTACCTAAATGGATTCCAAATTTTGCAGAAGCACAAAAAATGTGGAATGGATATAAAGATGATAAAGGTCAATGGAAAAAAGGCATAGTAACCTTAAACGCTATTGGAGAAGAAATGTTTGAAAAGACAATGTATAAAGAAGCCGCAGAGCAAAGAAGGTGTGTCGTATTTGTTGATGCTTTTTATGAGTCGTATCATTATTTTCCAATCGGAAAAAAAGGACAGAGGTTGAAAACTCCTGAACCACATCCATTTCATATAAAGCTTAAAGACAATCCTTATCCTTTTTTTATGATGGCGGGAATTTGGGATGTATGGAAACACACTGAGAAGAATGAAACCACTGGTGAACTTGAAACGCTATCCACACCTTGTTTTGCAATTGTCACTACAAAAGCAAATGCCTTGATGGAAAAAATTCATAATTCTAAGAAAAGAATGCCTGTAATCCTTAATAAAGAGATGGCTGAAGAATGGATAAGTGATGGCTTGTCTAAAGAAAGGATAACTGAAATGGCTTCTTATCAGTACCCGGCGGAACAAATGGAAGCCTATACAATTCCAAGAAATTATTATGAATTAGAAAATCCCAGAATTAAACAAAGCTATCCACATCTGCAAGAAGAACTGCCTGAATTCTGTTAGATATGAAACTCGAAAGTATAAGTTTTAAAACTAAAAAAGGTTTAAGAGAAGTTGAAGTGATTCATAATTTAAATGAATATGGACATGATATTTTGGAGTTTGCACAATCATTTCTAAGCCAGAGAAATATTGCTACAAAAAATGCGGAAACTTTCTGTGAATATGTCATTGAAAAAAGTCAATACATATCCAATCATATAATATGTTTGCCTCAAAGCCTTTCTATTGATGGAAAGCTTGCTGCGTACATTCAGAAATTATAGAAACAGAAATTGATTCACTTTATAACCCTATATACTATGTCGAATGAACAAGTGTTTACAGTTGATGTAAACAATGAACAATACTATATTGAACCGATTCTTGAATATGAAAAGCTAACTATAAAATTCAAAGTAAGTACTACATGCGAATATATGTTTACGCTTTGTTTGAATGAAAATGGCGAGTGGTCAATGGAAAGTGAAGTAACACCATTGTACAAAGATCTAGTTAGTCAAATTGGCCAAGCAATTGAAAAACATGATGCATAAAATTCCATAAAGATGCGCAATTATTTAAAGTTTCCTCTTACGGAAAAACAATTACATAGATTGAATTTTGAAGAACCATTTACAAGTGGTTATTGGACTGATATAGGAGAATTAGTAAGTTTGAAATACACACAAGAAGGTATGCAACAGTATGTGTTGGATGAAAATGATAATCAGATCGATGTTGGTATTCCATTGAAAACAGTTGACGACTTAATCAAAAGATACAATTCATTTACAGGATATGAGTTGAAATACTGGGATAAAGATTATCCGCAAACTGCTCAATAAGATTGTCTAAGTTCTTAAGATATTCGTGTAATGCCTGACCAATTCAATATTCCAGTTATCTGTAAAAATGAAGAAAAAGAGTTTACAGTAACTATCGTTAGACTTGTTTACTCTTATCAATTGCATATTAATGTTGATGAACAAAGTTTAGTATTTGAACCAGATGAAAATCGAGAGTTTCGATTGATAAAAATGTCTTGGCAAAAAGAAGATGAGATAAAGAAGTTAGACGTTAATCTTATTGAAGCAATAGCTGCAAAATTAAACACGATTTATTTCAGTAATTAGGAGCTCAGTTTAATGACAGTTGGTTGTGAAATAGAAAGCCCTCGTAAAAACGAGGGCAATTTTTTCAACCCTAAACCCTTAAAGAGCTAAGGTAGCATTTTATTTAATTGGCACTCCTCTATCAGAACTTTTTTTTAGCCGTAAAGGACAGGTGATTTCTGACTTTTTGTGCTACTAGAATTATGTAACTTTCTGTCTTCACCTTCCGATATAATAACAGTCCTTGTATAAGTCAGTGCAGGGATTGTTTATTTTGTTAAACACACTTGGAGGAACTCTTCTTCAAAGCCGGTACCTTTTGCTTTCAGTTGCTTAATTTGTCTTTCAATTTTCGTCAACACTATGTAATCTTTAGTACTAGCTGCTTGCTGATATTGCAATTCTTTTTCCTCAATTGAATCACAAAGCGCTCTCTATTTCAAGTAATAGCTGATTCACTTAATAAACGTACAATACTTGCCAAAGTAAAAACTTGATAGTTATCATCATATCCCATGATTGTAAACAACATTGAGGTCGGTTAATTAAAGGTTGAAACGTCATAAAAAGTTCTTCAACAACTTAGTGTTGTGTTCTTTTATAGGCTTATTAAATAAGTCATTCCATAAATCTCCTTTTTTCTCAACACGCTGTAAGATATTTTTAATAAGAAAGTTTTCAGGATGCAGTCCTACTTTAATTTCTTTCCATTCGAGAGGTGTTGAAACGGAAGGTATATGATATGGCCTGCATGAATAAGCAGAAGCAACAGTATCCGCTTCATCATTTTGATTATAATCAATGAATATTTTATTGCCACGTTTCGCAATGGTGTTTTCACTCGTTGCTACATCAGGTATCATTGCAGTAATTTCTTTTGAAATAGTCACTGCAATTGTTCTGGCTTCAGGAAATGAAAACCCTGCACAGGGAAGAAACAAATGCATTCCTGTTTTTCCACTTGTCTTTGCAAATCCTTTCAATTTATGTTCATCAAAAAATTGCTTACAAGCCAGTGCTGCTGTGATAGCCTTATTAAAGTCTTCATCTGAAGGATCAAGATCAATTATGATGTAATCAGGATGTAAATAATCTTCAACCGTTGAATTTTGCGGGTTAATGTCAATGCATCCCAAATTGATTAAATAAATGAGTGTTGCTCTGTTGTTGCATACCAAATAATCGATCACAGTTCTTTTACCTGGCTTCGGATGTTTTCTTTTTGTATTAAAAATATCTGCACATGAAGGTTGTCTTTTTTCCATGTCCTTTATATACAAACCTGGTGCTGTCGGTGAATATGGCTTTATATGCAATGAAAGCGGTCTGTCTTTCAGATAAGGTAGAATGTAATCGCTTGTCTTATTATAGTACGTAATTAAATCAGCTTTCGTGATTCCGTTCCAAAGTTCTCTTTCAACATTCGTCAGTTCAATCCTACAACCATCAATTTCTATTTCATCTGTTGATGTAATTTCAATTTTTTCAAGTTCTCTCCAGTTACTATCATACGATGTTTTAATATGTTCAGCCTTCTTGCTTGTTGGCTTTTGTTGAATGATTTGTTTTTCTTCATTTTCGGATAATGGAACTTCTCTTACTACATCTTTAGCATTCTTGTCATATCGGAAATCGAGAAAGATTGCAGGCTTACGGATTTTTCCTGAAGCTGTCCAAGTAGAGAACTTAAAATTTGCAACCAATATTGGCTTTACCCAATGTGGTTTTGTTTCATACTCAACATCATTTGCAAATGGTGATTTTTTTATTTCAAGTGGCTTAAGTTTTTGCATTATTTCTTCCATCACCTTTTCTTTAAATCCGCTTCCTGAATGACCTATCCACATCAATTTTGCATTTTCATATGCTCCAAATAAGATTGAACGAAAAGGTCTGCCACTACCGCTTTCTGTCCACCCACCAATTACAAACTCCTGTCTTTTTGCTGTTGGAATTTTTAACCAGTCATTTCCTCGTTTGCCGGGTTGGTAAGTACTGCCAGACTTCTTTGCAACAATGCCTTCCAATCCCAATGCCTGTGCTTGTGCATATAAAGCAATGCCATCCGGAAAACTATCACTGTATTTTACAATACTGTTTTTACCGATAATTGTCTGCAGTATTTCTTTTCTTTCTTTAAGCGGGATTTCCATTAAATCTTTTCCATTCTTCCATAATATATCAAACACGTAATAGGCAATAGGAGCATCAGGATTGGCTTTCTGTACCAAGTCAAAACTCACATGACCTTCTTCATCAAAAGCAACAACTTCACCATCTACAATAAAGTTTCCTTTGATCTTCTTTAGAGAGTTTGCGATTGCAGTATACCTGTCTGTGTAGTCAAGTCCTGCCCGGGATCTTAATGTGACATCGGGCCCTTTTTTATAAGCTATAATTCTATATCCATCCCACTTCACTTCATACATCCACCCTTCCTTTGTAAACGGTTCTTGTACCAAAGTACATAGCATTGGTTTGATGGTTGAGGGGAAAACTTGTTTTACAAAATTCTTTTTTGTGTTGGTTCTCGCCATTGTGTAAGAAATTACTATCTATTACTATTCGCACTTGTTTCAAAAACAAGTAGAGTGCCATATTAAAAACTGGCATAGATTTTACTTTTTTATCAAAAACATTATTATGGCACAAACATCACGAGGCCGCTCACAAGACAGAAAAAAAGTTGCTGGCGGGCAAGACTATGAAGTACAGTACGAACAAAAGAAAACTGGTGCTTCATCAAAGGAAATAAAAAAAGCAATACAAAGCGAGGGCAATAGCAGAGAAAAAGTCGAGAAAAAACTTGGGAAGAAATAGATATTTCTTAAAAGAAAACAAAACTGGTTTTCAATCCTAACCCCTTAAAGTTTTAGATCAATTCTTTTGTTTGATTTATGAACAACTATCTTTTGCTGAACCTTTAATACCTAGTGCTTGAAAAAAAAAATTTTAAATGCATCATTTACTACATCAGCTACATCCAATTATAGTGAAGCAAGTGAAGAAGATGTAGAGTTATTAAAACATTATTTTCCTTGAAGTGTCTTGAGGAATGATAAGTTTGTGACGATTCATTTGATATTATTTGCTCATATAAAGCCAAAAAACTAACTTAGAAATATTAATCATAAACCATACCTCTTACTAACGCTCACCAAACTAAAAATACATTATGAAATCAGCTTTCTACTTCAATCTTAAAATCAATCTGTTATTTCTTTTTATCGTGATTACAGTTTTTACATCCTGTAAAAAAGAATACGTACCAGAATCAAAATCCTTAAATGCTTCCAATAAATCAGACGTATATGCGAGTGATGGTACAGTGGCTATACAGATGAGCATCTTTCCACCGACTACTCCTCAATCTTTTATAGCTAATGGTGGCACATCCATCGTGCAGTATCAAATCACTACTACAAAAGGTCTCCTGGATATCTATGCTCTCGGTACTGCCACATATCCCGCGATCAATTATGTATTCTATGGTAATGTTGCACTCAATAGCGGAACTGTATATATGGACCCATTTGGTGCTTTTCCACACCCAGGCAGCGCTCTGACTACTTGCGAAATACATTACAATCCAGTAGATAGCGCTACGTCTGGTACTATCGCTCAGCTAAAAGTAAAGTCATTATCTTACCTGACTTATGATAACGTTTCTTATAGTTTCAATTTTACCAGCGCAGGAGACGCGCCTCCTATGTGTTTGGTAAATAACATAGCGCATGTCAGTTTTCAGAGTCCACCAGATGACACCCTTCAAAATGGTTATCCAGAAATAGCGCAAGTGAAGCTTACCGGAGATACGACCTGGACATTAAATTCACTTCCCCTAAGTATATATAACCCGAGCTCTATTCCCAGTCCGAATAGTAAGATAATTGTAAAATACAATAAGACAAAAGTTGGAAATACCGGTAATCCGATAGTATTCGATCCGAATGGTAATGCAAAAACTGTTGTGCATTTTAATGGAGGATTTAAACATATCGCAGGGCAAAAAGAAGTATTGAAAATATATGCAGATGTACCCTACCACGATCTAAGACACATATATACTACCATGCAACCTTTGAGTTCTTTTGTTTGGACAGATGGAGTGGGGAAACAAATCGGTGGTAAACTCAATGCAGTATACTATAAAGAAGAAACAGGGGAAGCCAGTTATTAGCAGATGTTGAACATTACATTAACGAGTTTCATATCAAAGGAGATTAACTCTCACCAACAAAATAAAAGTTTATTTATTGCTTCGCAACCTACATCTGCTTCATAAGTTTTAGAAGTTATTACTAGTTCTTTTTTCAAATAACCTGTTTCATCTGGAGAAGGTGCAAGTTTTAATTTACATTAGGATATTACTTTACCATGAGTTGAAAAAACGTTGATGCAGAAAGTGAAGGAAATGCAGATGTTTAAAAACATTTACAAACTATGTAAATACTCATTTCAAACTTTTTAAGGTTCAACGACTACTTGTATCAACTGCCCATCAATTTTATTCTTGTGATATTTTGTTTTATCCATAATAACTCCGTAGTCCTTCTTTCATTGGTTGAAAAAATCACAACGACACCATTTGTAGGTTAATTTACATCCTGCATCAGCTTTTTAAATACAGGCAGCAACAAAATAAAAAAAACAGCAACTCCAATGCTTAAGACCGCTAACTCACCATATATTTTAGTAAAGTAAGGCAACGAACGCACAGGGCTAGTGATATTAGAAGGGACTGATGTAAGACTTCCGATTTTACTTGCAAGATACTCACCTGCTGATGCAGCAATTCCCAGCACACCCATCATGGTACTTGCAATTGATTTAGGAGATAATTTGTAGGTGAATGAATATAAAATTGGCCCAATACAGAGCTCACTAAATTCCATTAAAACATAGCCGCCGAATAAAAAGTAAACAGGCACTAGACCTGTGCCGCTAAATAACCTGCATCCCCACCAGAATAAACCAAAGAAAGCAGCCATGAACAAAAAGCCAATAATGAATTTCATGATTGTTCCCGGTTCTCGTCCATATACGCTTAATTTCTGCCAAATAAATAACATCAGCGGCATTAATATAGCAGGCAAAAATCCGGGTAAAAAATTGTTGATAGCAAGACCTGGAAGAGTTACACTACCAATCTTGAAATCCATGTTGTGCAACACAAAAAGGTTAAATGACCCGCTGCTTTGTTCGTATAAAGCTAAAAACAATATCCAAACTAAAAAACCAATCAATGCAGCAAATAATTTTAAGCGTTCAGATTTAGCAAAACTAAATGCCCTGTAAACGATATATAAAAAAGCTATGATTGTTAGTGCAGGCAAAACCACATCCATTATGGAAGGATGTGAATAAATCAAAATAACCAAAGCAATGAAAGGAAGTGTTAGGAGATAAACTAGTATCTCAGCGCTAATGCCACTAATTACTTTTTGTTTTGTTTTCGCTATATTTAAAGGCTGCCCATATTTTTTGTGGATACCAAACGCCATACTTAATAATGAGCATAAGGCTCCAAAAGCTGCTACCCCGAACCCTAAATGCCAGTTCACCTGCTGCCCTATATAACCGCAAATTATTGCCCCCAAAGCAACACCCAGGTTAAATAATCCATACCATATGGTAAAACCTGCATCCTTTCCTTTGGTATCTTCCGGATGATAAAAGTCGCCTAATAGAGCTTTGGCATTGCCACCAAAAAAACCACTTCCTGTCACATAAATAGACAGGCCAATAAAAAAAGACATTTGGTAAGGTAAGGCTATACAAGTCAACCCTATAAAGTGAAGCAGACCACCCCATATTAATGATCTTCTTTTTCCTAAAATCCTGTCAGCTATAACACCGCCAAAAAGAGGTAAGCCATAAGATAGGGCGGCAAAGCTGCCAAATATGGCATATCCTTTCATTTGTTCAAAATGCAATTGGCTAACCATATATGCTATAAGCAAAGCAATGATACCATAGTAGCCAAAGCGATCCCAGAATAAAACTAATGAGAGGCGATATAATTCTTTAGGATGTTTTATTTTTTGAACAGGAGCAGTTATGTTGGTATTCATTATAATAAAAGTAGTGCAGTGTTGGTATGTTTGAAAAATAGATCATTAGTCTTACCCTAAAAAATCTATTCCAAAGCCGATTTAATAAAATTCATCTTTGATTAATTAAATTCTGGGTTGTTGATCTCAATACCATTTTCTTTTAACCGGATTGCCACCCGAACAAGACAAGAATAAATAATAAGCAGTTTAGTTTCATGAAAACAGTGTTGTTTGGTCGTCGAATGTAACAATTACAGCTTCATGGTCAAAACAACATAACACACCGGATGATTAAATCGATTCAACTATCATAAACAGTATTGTAACCGAATAGCCTGACGGTAAACCCGAAATCATAATAGCCAATGAACAATCAAATACTATCTCTATATTAAAGAACATAAGTACACCGGGTAGTATTGCTTTTGCAGGAAAGACTGATTATGCTACATCATTTAACCCTACTTGTGTAGTTGCCGGTGATCTCAATGGGGATGGAAAACCTGAATTAATTGTTACCAATAGCACTTCAGGAACTGTATCAATTTATAAAAATCAAATCAAATTACAGACAACAGCAAAAGGCGACATATATACTTCTTTAAACAACAAGCAAAATCAAGATTTCAAAATTTCAACGGCACCTAACGAACCACGCATTTATCCAAACCCTGTAAAAGATAAAATAAATATTCATTCAACTGTTGAAGCAATTTATGTTTTACAAGATGAATCCGGAAATACAATAGCAACTCAAAAGTTTAACGGAAATGGCAGTATCGATGTTAGCCGATTACAATCAGGAATTTACTACCTCATAAACGCAGAAACAGGGAGCAGTTATAAGATATTAAAAGATTGAGAAAGTCATGATATGCATTGGATATTTGTTGCATCTTCATTTGTGCAGTGGAAAGCGAACTTAAATATAGGCACAAGATTAGATATTCACGGTCATGAACCGTTCATCTGTCAACAATTTTTATTCAGGCACCAGTGGTATTGTGGTTCCTGTTACACAGGCATTATATCCCGATGCATTTAAAGGCAAGAGCCGGTTAACTTATTATGCTTCTTTCTTTAATAGCATTGAGATCAACAGCTCTTTCTATAAACTTCCTCAAGCATTTACTGTAGTAAAATGGTGCAAGATGGTACCAGAAGATTTTCAATTTACCTTCAAACTATCAAAAAGTATAAGCCATTCAAAAAATCTTGATTTTAATGCCGATGAGCTTACCCTTTTTATGGAAACGATAAATAACGTTGATGAAAAAAAAGGATGTATACTGCTACAATTCCCACCTTCTTTAAAGCTTGAAAATCTTAAACAACTCAAAGAGCTTTTTAAAATGATCAATGCCATAAATGCACAGGCATGGAAAATTGCTGTTGAGTTTCGAAACAAGGTTTGGTATAATGAGCAAACATTTCGACTGTTGAAAGATTATAATATCAGTCTGGTATTGCATGATCTTCCAGCTTCTGCTACGCCACTATCAGCACCGCTAAATAATATTGTATACCTGCGATTTCATGGTACTGAAAGAGGTTACAGAGGAAACTATAACAATGAAATCTTGTTAGCATACGCAAAGCATATCAACAAATGGATTGAGGAAGGGAAATGTGTTTACTGTTATTTTAATAACACATTAGGTAATGCTTTTGATAATTTAAAAACATTGAATCAACTTGTTATCTCTTTATAGAATGTTGTTAAGAGTAACTAATACAATTTAGTATTGGAGAATATGACTAATTAACCAACTGATTTATCTCATATCATGCCCTGTAAACAGATATTCGCAATCAATTTCAATTCTAAAATGACTTACCTAAATACCTTCATAAGAAACGATTACTTTATAAGTTTTACTGTCCACTTTAATATCAAACTGATTTTCATCTATTTCTTCCGGCATAAAACGTTTATTATGTAAGCTGCAAAACATTTGCGCCATCACATATTTTTTAAAAATTTTATTATATTCAAATTCAACGTTTTAGAACAAATATATCGCTTATGCAATATTTACGTATTTTTTTAGCATGATTTTACTAATTAATTTAGCTAAGTGGAATTAGAGAAAACAGCAATATTATCTCAGTTGCAAAGACAAATACTCCCTTTACAAGGATTAAAAAAG
>JABDGW010000068.1 GCA_013285855.1 Bacteroidota bacterium | reverse complement strand
GCCGCACAAAAGAAGAGGTAGACACTGTCATTTGCTGGTTGACCGGATATAATCAACAAGAATTACAACAGCAAATTGACAAAAAAAATGATTTCGAAACCTTTTTTAACCAGGCACCACAAATAAATGAAAACGCGTCAAAAATTACCGGTGTAATCTGCGGTTATCGCGTGGAAGAAATTGAAGATAAGCTCATGCAAAAAATACGGTATATGGATAAACTGATTGACGAATTAGCTAAAGGGAAAAAAATGGAAAAGATTTTAAGAACTTAGAGAAAATCCATTATCCTTTTATATTCGAGCGTTGGCTGTAACTGGTTTGACACGTTTTATACACTTTGCGCAAAAACAATGAAGATGATAGTTAAGTATTTTATTTCAGTATTTCTCTTAATGATAATCTTGCCTGCCTGCACAAAAGAATACAATTGTAACGATACTCCTATTCAACCTGCATTTATTGGGTTTGCTGCATCTGATATTGACACTTTTATATTGAGAAAATTTAAAT
This sequence comes from Bacteroidota bacterium, assembly GCA_013285855.1. Classification (GTDB taxonomy): domain Bacteria; phylum Bacteroidota; class Bacteroidia; order Chitinophagales; family Chitinophagaceae; genus Parafilimonas. The sequence continues at coordinate 15,350 of JABDGW010000068.1, read as the reverse complement.
CAAACAACAATTATCAAAATTTGATAGACACATTTGTTATAAAGTCAGGAGGCTATTCACCATACCAAACATCGAATGATACAACAACAGTTTTTGTTAGCGATGCAGGCAATAGCGGCGAATTGGGAATTAAAGCTGGTTATGACTGGCAAATTTTTATTCCTTCAGTAAATAAAACAGTTTTTATTTCTGAAATAAGAAGCGAGAAAAAAACGGGAAAACTTAGTTATGGCATTTTTAGCATGGACAAAGCTGGTCTTTGTACAAACAGTATTTTTTCTGCAAAAATGAACAATCAAACTATTAACTTTTCAGATTCTGCGGGATATTATTTATTCATCCACAATTGACAAAAAAGAATGCAGCCAATGGCAGGTTTTCCTCCACAATATCCCCGTCTTCGCTCATTGCTATAGTAGGATACATTGGGAAAAAGGGAAAACGGATTGTTCTAACGACCATATAAAATGTATAATGGAAAAGTGTTGGGTTTCAATGATTGAAAAATTTTTGTCATTACGTATAATATCATAAATCTTTGCGTTAGTTGCAAGCTAAGTTGTTTCTTTAGTTAAGCATGACAAAGTCGAGACATAATACATTTGGTTTTTGGATGCTGACGTTGGTTTGCCTGTTTCCTACAGTTTTGTTTCTATTGGGTTTTTCAAAGTATTTTTTTGGCGTTGGCATGCTGCTTAGAAAGGGGGAAAACGTGCAAGAACTTCGCTCTGACCTGATTTTGTTTGCAGGCCTGTCTGCTTTTTTTTGGATCGGATGGTGTTCACTTGTAAAAAACATTACGGTTAATGCTACAGCAAAGAGCATTTCTTTTCAAAACATCCTGACCCGCAAACAGCGGAAATATTTGTTCTCGGACTTTGATGGCTTTATCGACACGGCAATTCCGCATGACAACACCGGTTACACATATCAAACCATTGGATTAGTGAAGAACAAGCGCATTGTTCGCATCATTGATAGTTTTTACCACTCCAATGTAGCCGAACTAAGGAGTGGCTTAAGTTCAATGCCGAACATGGGCCAAGTAAATTTTGGGTTTTTCAGAAGAATAAAAATGCTCTTGAAATACCCGGTGCTTGACTAAACCGCCAGCAGCCAACAGCAGCTTTTAGCAATTGCGGCTGACTGCAAAGGCTCGGCAAAATATCTTTACGCAGCTTTTGTGCAGTAGTAAGGCTGATACCAATGAATGCCACAACTGCATAAAGCTGTAAAACGTTAGCTGCAAACGTAGTTCGAAACCCTAAAAAAACTTTAACGGACAAAAAATTATTAATTAATAAATGTATCAGATGAGAAATTTAATATTCTTTATGCACACTTCACTTGATGGTTTTGTAGCAGGACTTAACGGAGAAATGGATTGGATTAAAGTTGATGAAGAAATGTTTGACTTTGTTGCTACAATGACAGACCAGGCTGATGCCGCACTCTATGGGCGGGTAACTTATGAAATGATGCAAAGCTATTGGCCAACAGCAGGTGAACAACCAAACGCAACAAAACACGACAAAGAGCATTCAAATTGGTACAACAATGTTTCAAAAGTTGTATTATCTAAAACTATGCAGGAAACCGGACTTCACAATACCAAAGTTATTGGCGGGCAGCTTTCGGACAACATTAATAAATTAAAGCAACAGGACGGAAAAAATATTTTAATATTTGGAAGTCCTGGTGCTTCACAATCGTTATTAAATGAAGGCCTAATTGACGAGTTTTGGCTTTTTGTTAATCCAATTATATTAGGACAAGGCATGCCGCTATTTAAAGATATAACCGGGACAATTAAATTGAAACTTGCAGAGTCTAAACCTTTTGCATGTGGTGTAATTGCACTTCATTATGAAAAATCGTAAACAAATTTTAAAATTGAAGTTATTAATTACTCTTATTCTTTGTTTGGCTGGTAAATCAAATCAGGCTCAAACTAACCCGGTTAAAATTGACACTTTGCTGATTGTTACCTGGAATGGTACTTCTATATGCCAGATAAAAAATTCGTCATGCCATGACGAGGCTGTTGTATATCACATTTCAAAAAATAAGGAAGCCGACACGTTCTATATCAATGCAGGTAAAATTGTAAATGGTGTGGAAGAGAAAATGGGTATATTACCATTTGTCTATAATGAAAAAACAAAACAACTCACTTCAACTGCATACGGAATTTGGATTTTTAACCTGAAAGGTGCTACACTTGAAGGAACTCTATTAGTTCATGGCGATTTGTTCAGGAAAATTATAGTTTATAAGCACTACTAATTCTAAAGCGATGTCCGCGCCCAACAGGTGCATTGCTAAAAGCGTGGCTGGAAATCGGGGTGTGTTCTGAACAATTATTTAAAACTATTATACTCTTCATCAGTAACTCTATCCATCCATTCAACAACTCCTTTTTGTGTGTTGGGATTTACAGCAATATGCGTAAACTCATTATCCGGTGAAGCACCATGCCAGTGAATAACATCCGGTTCAATTTTTACAACATCTCCTTTATGAAGTAATTGTATTGGTTTACCCTTTTCCTGGTAATAACCTGTTCCATTTATACAAATAAGAATTTGCCCGCCCGGATGTTTATGCCAGTTGTTTCGGCAACCCGGTTCAAACACCACATTACCTATCTGTGTATTAAAAGTTGAATCATTCGGAACCAACATTTTTATCCATGCTGTTCCTGTAAAATAATCAGCAGGTGCTTTATCACCTTTTGGAAAAACTGCATTTTGATTTTCTGCTGTATTCATAATTATTTATTTGCTATTGTGATCAAATAAAATTGATTATTCAAATTTTAAAGAGCGCTTATTGCCTCTATATTTTCTAATTCTACTGCATTCCTTGCAAGCGGTTGAATTATAAATTTTCTTCCTAATGAGAAAACACTAAAGGCCGTGACAGCACAGCAGGTCATTACAATCGCCATGGGTAACGCTGTATGATTTTGTAACACACTGATGATGGCTGATGCACATGCGCCAATACTTAATTGAATGGCGCCAATTAAAGCGGAAGCATTACCTGCATTGTGACCCAACGGCGCTAAAGCAAGTGCGGTTGCATTAGGAAAGATAAAACCCTGGCAAGAAAGGAAAGCAAATATTAAAAAAACAGTGAGCAATAAATTATTGAAGCCCGCTAACGTTAAACAAATAAACGCAAGCCCGATGATGGCCTGGCAACATGAAGCAACCCTGATGATCTGTTCGCTGCTGAATTTTTTTAATGCAATGTTATTTGCCTGGCTTGCACCAATTAACCCGGCTGCTATGAAAGCAAATATCCATCCGAACTGCGCTTCGGTTACTTTAAACAATTCCATGAAAACATGCGGTGCGCCGCCGATGTATGCATACAAACCTGCATAGAAATGGCGCCGGTGAGTGCATACGTTATGAAGTGCGGGTTCTTTAATACGCTGGCAAAATTTTTAAGTATACGAATAGGTTTCAGCGAAAAATTTGGATCAGGCTGTTTGCTTTCCGGCAGAAAGAAATAAGTGCCAATAAGAATGATGAGTACAACAATAATCAGCATTGCAAAAACATATCGCCAGCCTAATGCAGTCGTTATATATCCACCCAATGTAGGCGCGATGATTGGTGAGACAGATACTACGAGCATCAGCATAGAAAACACTTTGGCGTTATCTTTTACATCGAACAAATCTCTCACCATTGCACGTGCCGCAACCATTCCAACACATCCGCCAACCGCCTGGAAAAGCCTGAGTACAATTAATGCATTTACTGATGTTGCAAATGCGCAACCAACCGATGCTAAAAAATAAATACAAAGCCCAACATATAAAGGCCGCTTCCTTCCAAAGCGTTCAAGCAATGGGCCATATAATAATTGTCCTGCAGAAATACCAATAAAGAAACTCGATAATGATAAGGTTACTTCTGAAACATTGGTATGCAAACTTTTGGCAATAGCAGGAAATGCCGGCAGGTACATATCAATTGAAAGTGGGCCGATTGCTGTAAGCAAGCCCATAATAAGTATACGGCTAAAATTATTTTTAGCGATGTTGTTGCTATGCATAATCTATGAACATATCAAAACTTATTACAAGCCCGTTGACTTTTCCATCGCTTCTGTATAGCGTGTACCAGTTATTTCTATTTGTGCAGAAGCATCTTCAATTTCCTGCAATTCTTCTTTTGTTAATTCAATAGATGCTGCGCCATTATTTTCTGTTAAGCGATGCAATTTTGTTGTTCCTGGGATTGGAACGATCCATGGCTTTTGTGCAAGCACCCAAGCCAATGCTATTTGTGCAGGCGTTGCATTTTTCTTTTCTGCGAACTGGTTGATTAAATCTAACAACGCTTTGTTTGCTTCACGTGCTTCTTCAGTATAACGCGGTAAAATGTTGCGAATATCACCTTCACCAAATTTTGTGCTCTCATCAATTTTACCTGCAAGAAAACCTTTGCCAAGCGGGCTGAATGCAACCAGTCCAATACCTAATTCTTCAATGGTTGGAATGATTTCTCTTTCATGCTGTCTTGTCCATAATGAGTATTCGCTTTGCAATGCACTTACTGGTTGCACTGCATGTGCTTTGCGAATGGTTTGCGCGCCGGCTTCAGATAAACCAAAGTATTTTACCTTGCCTTCTGCAATTAAATCTTTTATTACGCCGGCAACATCTTCTATCGGCACATTAGGATCAACACGATGCTGGTAATACAAATCAATTACATCAGTGCCTAATCTTTTAAGTGAACCTTCCACCGCTTGTTTAATGTGTTCAGGTTTGCTGTTCACACCCACCATTTTTCCATCCTGTATATCAAAACCAAACTTGGTAGCGATAACTACTTTATCACGAAAAGGCTTTAATGCTTCACCAACTAATTCTTCATTGTTATAAGGACCATATACTTCGGCAGTATCAAAAAAAGTAACGCCTTGTTCTACGGCTTTTTCCATCATAACAATCATGTCTTCTTTTTTTGGAAATGGCACATAAGAAAAAGTCATTCCCATACAGCCAAGCCCGATAGCTGATACTTCGAGACCTTGATTTCCTAATTTTCTTTTTTGCATAATTATATTTTTATTTTTTTAAGATTAGATATTGTTCATTTTATCTTCATTTCAGGCACAAGCGGAATAGAGCTGACAAGTTCAAGCGACTTAACCATATCTTTTGTTCCTGTTTTATATTTTATAAAATGAGGTGTTTGCAAATGCGCTTTGTATGCAACTGTATCAGCATAAATTTCTAAAATGGTAATGTGCGTGGGATTATCTTTTTCAGACACGGCATATAAAGTAAGAACGCCGGGCTCAACCTTTACAGATGTTTCTGTTTCTTCTTTCAGCATGGCTTTATAGTTTTCCAACTGCGTTGAATCAATAACAAGCTTTGCCAGCCGTACCATTTGATTTTTATTTTGAGCAGATGCATTATTAATACAACCTAATATTACCAGGTGTGTAAAAACAATCAATAGTTTTATACTTGTTTTTTTTATTTGCATATTGTAATAGTACAAAGTTCAATCCATCAACTTCCTAGCGCTATTTTAATGCTATTACTGGTTATTGTTATTCATTTTAACTGGCCGAAGCAAATGTGAAAAAGTGAGTGAGGCCATTTTCCATGTGCCGTTTTCTTTGATGTATACTTCAGTCACCATAAAAGGATTTGTAACTGTATTACCGCCCACTTCTGCAACCAAATCAATATCATTTAAGAGAATCGCAGTATTACCAAACATGTTCACTATAACTGCATACACTTCTGCTTTTTTATACCATATACCGCCGCTTTTAATGGTAGCCAATTCCTGCGTTTTTCCCCAGCTTCCGCCCATGTGAATGAACATAGCTTTATCATCAAACAGCACATTTAAAGAATCTACATTTTTATCAGCCATCCATTGCCATTTTTGTTTTGAAAGATTAATAATTTCCTGTTGTTCAGGTGTGTTGTTTGTTGAAGTTTGAATTGATTCCGTTGGAGGATGCTGCTGTGCGTAAGACGATTGCACAATTATAATTAATAGAAACAGTCCGACAAATGATGTTTTCATAAAGTTGTTTGTTTATAAGTTTACAATAAAGAAATATTGTTGTGAGATGATGTTTATTTTACTGCATTATATTCCTCATCTGTACTTTCAATTTTTACTTCTTGCTAATGCGGTATATATCGCCATCATCAGTTATAGCATACAACATATTGTTCAAATACGTTACATCGCGAAAGCGATTATTTATATCAACAAGCAATCTTTCTTCACCAATCACTTTATTATTTTTAATTACGAGCCTGTCAAGATGCTGTCCGCTAAGTGCGGCGATAAACAAATTATTCTTCCATTCCGGTATGGCGTTACCCTTATAAAAGCAAATGCCGCATGGTGATATTACAGGATCCCAATAATAAACGGGTTGCTCCATTCCTGCTTTCTGCTGAATGCCTTCACCCATTTTTTCGCCGCTATAATCAATGCCATAAGTAATAACGGGCCATCCATAATTTTTACCGGGACGTATAATATTTATTTCGTCACCACCACGGGGACCAAATTCTGATTCCCATAATTCACCTGTTGCAGGATTTATATCGAGTCCGTCTGGATTGCGATGCCCGTAAGAAAATATTTCAGGCTTATCACCAGCTTTGTTGAGAAATGGATTTCCCGGTGCTGGCTTGCCAGCGGTTGTTATTTTTACTATTTTTCCAAGGTAGGAATCTAATTTCTGAGCCTGCACCCTTGCTTCAGGAATAAATTTTTCACCAACACTCACAAAGAGATCTGCATTTTTATCAAACACCAGCCGTGAACCATACTGTATGTTGCTGTTTGTAGCAGGTGTGGCACGAAATATTACCGTAACGTTTTCTACCTTGCCGGCAGCTTCGTTTAGTTTTCCTTTCGCAACGGTCGTTATATTACCCTGTTGATATTTTTCTGAATAGCTCCAATACATTATTTTGTTGCTGGTAAAATTTGGGTCGAAGGCAACATCAAGCAAACCGCCTTGTCCTGCAAAAACCACATTCGGTAAACCTGTAATTTTTTTGACCAGCTTACCGTTGGCATCATGAATTTCCATGTAACCTGATTTTATGGTTACCATTAACCTTCCATCAGGCATGGCTACAATGGCAAAGGGAGGACCGAGCTTTTCTGCTATTTTTTCAACCTTGTATAGTGTTGTTGTTTTTACGCCGGCAATTCTTGTTTGTCCACTGAATGCAGGTTTATAATTACTGTTTGGCGCTTTGGTTTCAACCGGTGGTAAACCGGAAGTATCTGTGTTATTGTTGTTGTAAGAAGTTGCTTCGTTATTGGCGCAGCTTGTGGTATAAACAAGCGTTAGAATAACTGATGAGAAAAGAATGTTTTTTGCTTGCATGCTCATTATTTTAAAGTGATTTAAATATTCAATTTTCTTTCTCCCAGCCATTTCACCATTTTAGGATCACGGTGGTCGAAGAAGAGGCTTGCATTTGTGTCCAATGTTTTGATGGCTTCCATATCTTCATTACTTAGCTCAAAATTGAGACTATTAAAGTTTTCTTCCATTCTTTCTTTACGAACAGATTTTGGAATGGCAATTACATCTCTTTGCGTAAGCCAGCGAATGACAACCTGTGCAATTGATTTGTTATATTTCTTTCCGATTGAAGCAAGTAACTCATTATGAAAAAGATTGTTTTTGCCTTCTGCAAATGGTCCCCAACTTTCTATTTGCACATTATGCTCCTGTAAAAATTTTTGTGTTTCAATTTGCTGATGAAAAGGATGTGTTTCAATTTGATTAACTGCCGGAATAATTTCATTGTGAATAATTAAATCAATTAATCTATCAGGTTGAAAGTTGCTTACTCCAATTGCTTTAACTCTTCCTTCTTTATACAATTCCTGCATGGCTTTCCATTCACCATACACATCGCCGAAAGGTTGATGAATTAGATACAAATCCAAATAATCTAACTGTAATCTTTTGAGTGAATTTTCAAAAGCTTTTTTTGTTCCTTCGTAACCGTTACTCTGTATCCAAAGTTTTGTCGTGATGAATAAATCTTCTCTTGAAATTCCACTGCCCTTTATTGCTTTGCCAACGGCTTCTTCATTACCGTAAGATTGTGCTGTGTCAATTAAACGATAACCAACATCAATTGCATCTCTTACACTTCTTTCGCATTCATCTAAATCTTTTACCTGGAAAACACCAAACCCAAGTATCGGCATTTCGACACCGTTATTCAATCTAACTGTTTTCATACTTCCTTTCTTTATTGTTCTTCTAAATCTTATCATAATCGAGAGAGCTGGATAACTCACGATAAGCATTGAGTTGTTGCCGAAGTGTTGCAGCTACTTGTTCTGCTGTACCAATAGCATCAGCACCTGCCAGGAAACGCAGTGGGGGCTCTGTTTCATTTGCAATCTTTATCAATGCCTGTGCAAGTTTTGCAGGATCGCCTGATTGCTTACCATTTGCAGCTTTCCAGAATTGCATTTGTTGCGCTCTTCGTTCATCATAATCTTCAATAGGCTTGTCAGCATAATTTGTTGACTGTTCTGTAAGCAATTCAGTGCGGAAAAAACCAGGATTGACAATAGTAGTATGAATACCAAACGGGGCTATTTCTACCTGAAGTGCCTGCATCCATCCTTCCAATCCAAACTTTGATGCAGAATAGGCACTGCAGAAATCAAAACTTGTGAGACCGGCAGTTGAGGAGATTGAAATAATGTGCCCTGATTTTTGTTTTCGCATAACAGGCAAAACAGCACGGGTAACTATCATCGGGCCAATAAGACTTGTTTGCAACTGCTGATTAATTTGTTCTATGGTTAGCTCTTCAAAAAAGCCTGCATAAAAGTTAGCCGCATTATTTACCAATACATCTATGCGGCCAAACTTTTCAATTGTTGCATTAACTGCAGCTTCAGCATCTGCTTCTATAGTAACGTCCAGTTTTACAACTAAAAGGTTTTGTGCTTCACTAATTGCTTTGTTAACACTATCAATATTGCGACCGGTTGCTACAACTTTATAACCTGCAGCCAGGGCAGCTTTTGCAATATCAACGCCCATGCCACGACCTGCACCGGTAATGAGCCAAACTTTATTATTATCCATATACTTTTTTTTCGAAAAACTAAGTAATTTAAATATTGAAAGAGTGATATAATTCACAAATATTATATGCAAAGGTCATTGCATATTTCTGCAAGCATGGTATACAGATTACGGATTTATCTACCAATATTCCTGATTCCTGATCACTAACAAATAAAGGCTTAATTAAAGCAGTAATTTTGAAATTGATAAAAAGATAGTGCTATGGATAACATAATAAGATTTGAAACAATCAACGATTACAATGCATTCAACAATAATGAAACACTACATCCACTGGTGAGTGTTGTTGATTTATCGAAAGCAAATCCCCGACAAGGTTCACGCATGTATTTCGGCTTCTACACTATATTTTTAAAAGATGTGAAATGCGGCGATTTGATTTATGGCCGGCATACTTATGACTACCAGGAAGGCACATTGGTTTTTATTGCACCGGGACAGGTTGCCGGTGTTAACAGCAATGGAGAAACCTATCAGCCGAAAGGTTATGCGTTGGTGTTTCATCCGGATTTGATTCATGGCTCTTCTCTTGGGAAACATATTCACGATTATACTTTCTTCAGTTATCAATCCAATGAAGCACTGCATTTATCGGAACGTGAAAGAAAAATTGTGCTGGATTGTTTTTCAAAAATTGAATATGAATTACAGCAATCCATTGACAAGCACAGTAAAAAATTGATCGTATCTAACATCGAATTGTTCCTGAATTATTGCACCCGTTTTTACGATCGTCAATTTATTACCCGTGATAATGTACACAAAGGAGTTGTAGAAAGGTTTGAAAATTTATTGAACGGATATTTTCAAACAGATAAACCACAAACGATCGGTTTGCCTTCTGTAGCGTATTGCGCAGGCGAATTGAATTTATCTGCAAGCTACCTGGGTGACCTTATAAAAAAAGAAACAGGGAGATCAGCACAGGAGAACATCCAATCAAAACTGATTGATGTTGCAAAAGAAAAAATATTCGATTTCAATAAATCAGTTAGTGATGTTGCTTATGAATTAGGTTTTAAATATCCGCAACATTTTACACGGTTATTTAAACAGCGCGTTGGGCAATCACCTAATGAATACAGGTTGCTTAATTAGTGTTTACGAGAGTAACGTAATTCAAAATAATGATTACGGATTTCAAACAGCAGAATTATTGTTGCCTGATTTTTTTATGCCATGTATAATAAGAAACAATGCCGGGTATTATCCACATCAACATACCAAATATTCTTGGATCAAAACTACCTCCAGATGCAATGCCTGAATATACAGCACCGGCAAGATCAAAAAATAAACCTGCATAAGCCCATTCTTTTACATAGCGGTTTAAACCGGGAATGAGTACTACAGCGCAGCCGATCAATTTTGCATAACTGATAAATTGAATGAAATATATAGGATAGCCAAGCATATCATGCAGGAATTTTATTCCTTGTTGTGTAGGCTGTAACCCGTCAATTGATGAAAAGATCATCAACCCAACAAAGATGATTGTTGCTATCCAATAGATAATGTTGTTTGTTTTGGATGTCATAATGCAGGGTGTTTAAAATAGTACAATATTAAATTTAACTATGAAAATAGTATTTCCTTTTGTGTTTAATAATAAAAGCACATCGAAATCTCATCATGATAAGTTCATCGTCAATTTTTCTTATCTGCTGAGTTATTTTATCCAACAGAATCCAAACGCATGCAAAGGTTATTCCGCTGCAGTGGCAATTTTTTACCAACGGCTTTCATTGCCTCGTAATTCATTCAGCCCAGCTCATAATATAATTTTCATTCTCTATATCAAGCGCAGCCTGTGTAAGCATTAATGGCCTGAAGGTATCCACCATAACCGCCAGTTCTTTTGTTTCTTTGGCGCCAATACTTTTTTCTACAGCGCCGGGATGCGGACCGTGCGGGATGCCTGCAGGATGTAATGTTATCATGCCACGTGTAACATTTTTACGGCTCATGAAATCTCCATCAACATAATAGATCAATTCATCGCTGTCAATATTGCTGTGGCTATAAGGCGCAGGAATACTTTGCGGGTGATAATCAAAAAGGCGCGGCACAAAACTGCAGATAACAAATGCATTTGTTTCAAAGGTTTGGTGCACCGGCGGCGGCTGGTGCACACGGCCTGTTATGGGCTCAAAATCATGAATGGAAAATATGTAAGGATAACAGCAGCCATCCCAGCCAACCACATCAAAAGGATGATGGCCGTAATGTATGCCGTACAGCATATTTCGTTTTTTTGTTTTGATGATAAAGTCGCCCTGCTCATCAAATGTTTTTAAATTTTGCGGCGGGCGAATATCACGTTCACAATAAGGAGCATGCTCAAGTAACTGCCCGTACTTACTTAAATATTTTTTTGGAAAACGGATAGGATGATGTGACTCAATTATAAAGAGCCTGTTGTTTTCATCATTAAAATTTATTTGATAAATGGTGCCGCGTGGAATTACAATATAATCACCATAACCAAAAGCCAACTCACCATATTGTGTTGTTACTGTACCGCTGCCTTCATGCACAAATATCACTTCATCCGCATCAGCATTCTTGTAAAAATAAGTTGAAGTTCCGCTTTGCGGCGCAGCTAAAACAATTGTGCAATCAATATTGGTAAGCACTGCATTCCTGCTTTCTAAAAAATCTTTTTTTGGTTTGATGTGAAAGCCTTCAAAGCTGCGGTGCCTGAGCATTTTTTCTTCAGCAATACGCGGTGTAACATCTTCCGGCTTATCTGTTTTAATAATGCGTGTAGGAGGATGGTGATGATATAACAGCGATGAATCATCACTAAATCCTTCTGTGCTGAAAAGCTGTTCTGAATATAAAGAACCATCCGGCTTACGGAATTGTGTATGGCGCTTATGCGGAATATTTCCCAGCGTATAATAGTATGGCATTACAATCTTTTATTCATGCAAATGTACTAAACTCAAATGCCAATATTGTTTACACAATTGTATAATTAATCTTTCAGTCTATGTATTTATTTACGTATTTGCAGCCTTTTAAATGAAGAACTATAACATTAAAATAATATTTGCTTTTATAGCCATTTATCTTATCTGGGGCTCTACCTATATTGCTTTACGTTTCGGTATACAAACTATACCGCCTTTTCTTTTATCTGCCATACGCTTTTTAATTGCCGGGGCAGCATTGTTGGGTTATTGTTTTATAAAAAGAATACCATTACCTGGTTTTACATCAATCATCAACAACAGCATTTGCGGTATACTGATGTTAGGCGGTGGCACTGTTTCTGTAGCATGGGCAGAACAATACGTGCCCAGCAGCACAGCAGCCATCATCGTAGCATTATTACCAATCTGGTTTGTATTGCTTGATAAAAAACAATGGAGTTATTATTTCTCCAACAAAATAATTCTCGTTGGATTAGTGCTTGGGTTTACCGGTGTTGCATTGCTTACGGGTTTTACACATACCGATACATCAGGGTTAAATAAACCTGGTAATGCTGTGGTGGGTATTATTGCTATTTTATGCGGAAACATTGCATGGACGACCGGTTCTTTGCTATCAAAATATACAACATCAACAACTTCTTTTTTAATGAATGGAAGTATACAACTGCTGGCAACATCTATTGTATGTTTTTTAATAAGCCTGGTAAGCGGCGAAGTAACATCGTTTTCATTTCAACAGGTATCAGCGCAAAGTTGTTATGCATTGCTTTACCTGGCAACCATGGGCTCTCTTGTTGCTTATCTTTCTTATATCTGGTTGTTAAGTGTTCGTCCTGCAGTGCAGGTAAGCACGTATGTGTATGTTAATCCTGTTATAGCGGTAATGCTCGGAGTAATTTTTGCAAACGAACAAACGAATTTTACTGAAGTAATTGCGCTGATTATTATTTTATGCGGCGTATTGCTGGTGAATATGCCAAAGTATATTGCGATGAAAAAATTGTAATGGTTTAATTCAAAATATAGTTTATTAATTATTGCGGCAATACAACAATTGTTGGTTGTATTTGCGAAATAGAGTTTCGTAAATTTATGAGTTGTGTGGCAATGCGCGACAAACATCAACTTTCAAAACTATTTTTTAGTGATAAAACAATTCTATAAAAAATATGGTTGGGTAATTATTCCCTTTCCCACAATGTCTCCTAAATAGCCACGTGCATTAGCCAAGGAACATTGCGGTGTTATTAGTACAAAAGCTCAACTATTTATTTATCTTCTTTCAGGATCATGGAAAATAAAATGTCGCAATGTTCTTGCTGCGCACTAGGCTCTGCTAAGAAACATTGCGGTAAAAAAAAGTTTAATCCTGCATGGAAAGATTTATTTGATGAGTTATAATTATGGGATGCCCAGTCAAGCTGGGCATGACGGGCGAGGTGGTTGTGTATTACTCTTATTTTATTAATCATTTAAAATCAATAATCCTCTTCGCCGTCTTTCCCGCGAAGGCGGGAATCTCATTCTTAACCATTTTAAAAAACTTAATTATGAGATGCCCAATCGGTGTTGGGCATGACGGGCAAGTGGTTGTGTTTTGCTCTTAGTTTATTAATAATTTAAAATCAATAAACCTCTTCGCCGTCATTCCCGCGAAGGCGGGAACCTGATGATAAATTATATGGATGATTGTATAATTGCAACCAGCATCTTGTACTTATGTAGAAACGGTTTATTGCTAAAGCAGATGCCCAATCGGTGTTGGGCATGACGGGCAAGTGGTTGTGTATTACTCTTAGTTTATTAATAATTTAAAATCAATAAGCCTCTTCGCCGTCATTCCCGCGAAGGCGGGAACCTGATGATAAATTATATGGATGATTGTATAATAGCAACCAACTTATGTAGAAACCATTTATTGCAAGAGCAGATGCCCAATCGGTGTTGGGCATGACGGACGAAATGGTTGTGTTTGCTTTTACTCTTTAAGGTTTTATAGAATTGATAAACCACACTGTGCGTCTTTCCCGCGAAGGCGGGAATCTCATTCTCAGCTATCACACAACATTATAGTGAGATGCCCAATCGGTGTTGGGCATGACGGGCAAGCGTTTGTGTTTTACTCTTAGTTTATTAATAATTTAAAATCAATAAGCCTCTCCGCCGTCATTCCCACGAAGGCGGGAAATGCGAAGCATTCATCGAGACCTTAGAAAATAATTATTACGAGATAACCTGCTGATAAAATTATATGGATAATTGCATAATTGCCACCAGCATCTTGTATTTATGTAGAAACGATTTATTGCTAAAGCAGATGCCCAATCGGTGTTGGGCATGACGGGTAAATGGTTGTGTTTTGCTCTTAGTTTATTAATCATTTAAAATCAATAAGCCTCTTCGCCGTCATTCCCGCGAAGGCGGGAAATGCGAAGCATTCATCGAGGCTTTAGAAAATAATTATTACGAGATAATCTATCCTTCAGCACAAGGCCAGGCAATGAAGACCTCGCTAAGACAGAAAAGTATTGAAATCCGGCATTACACTATTTTTGGCAAACTGCGATTATTGCAACTATATTTGAGTTGCTTGAAACGTTAGACGAAAATTACCAACGCCGAAATAAAATAATAGACAGTTTTAATTTCTAACAACTAATAATTGTTGTTTACTAAAATGAAAGACAGAAAAATTGTAATTTTTTGTGTATTAGCTGCCATTGTTTTTAGCGTTGTTTTAATAGCTTATTTTGCTTCTCAAATTAGTGCTGTCTATCCCCCAATGAAAACATACAATTTCTCATTAACAACCGACCAACTCAGAAATAAAATAATCAACATCGCTAACGATGACACTAATTTAAGTTATAAAATAACGGATTCTACCGGTACTTCAAAAGATGACTTAAATTATTATGTAGATGTTTATTTAAAGAATAATTTGACTTTATACACTTTCAATATTTTTTACAACAAGTCAGACAACAAACATTCTGAAATAAATCTTGTTGGTGCGTTTGACAACATTCATAAATTCGGCGGTTATCAAAATAACAGTAAAGAGATGCAAGATCTTATCACTATTTTCGAAAACAATTTTATTTACAGAATTAATTACAATCAGTAACAAATGCAAACACACTTCAGCCAACATGAGTATTTCCTGTCGTAACAGGGTCTGCAAAGCGACCCTGCGTTAATTTTACGAGAGGTTCATCCTTCAGCACAAGACCAGGCAATGAAGACTTCGCAAAGACAGAA
>JABDGW010000067.1 GCA_013285855.1 Bacteroidota bacterium | reverse complement strand
GCATTATGATCGAGCAGATAAAACACCTGTTTATTTTGCAATGAAAGGATTAAATGTAATTACCTGCCCCTGGGATAAACCGGCGCTGGCTTTAATTCAAACAGATGATATGATCAACTTTAAAAAAACAGCGAGTGAAGAAATGCAACCACATTTTTATGGAATGATGCAAACTGTTTGGAGTGGCGCAGGCAATTTTTTAGACGGGTTTTATGCAAATAAGAAAGATAGGGATGGTGGAGATAACACACCATGGAATTGTTTTAAAACAATGTATACAAAAATTGACGGCTTATAATGACGAACCAATCAACTGCGCCTGCTATTATGCAGCCCCAGTTAAAACAACGCTTGCTTTCACTTGATTTTTTTCGAGGCTTAACAATGGCTGCAATGGTGCTTGTAAATAATCCCGGTGATTGGGGGCATATTTATGCGCCGTTGGAACATTCAAAGTGGAACGGCTGCACGCCAACTGATTTAATATTTCCTTTCTTTTTATTTATGGTTGGCGTTTCAATTGTATATGCGATCAGTGGCAGAAAAGGTGATAAAACACAACACAAGCCAATTATTTTAAAAGCATTGAAACGTTCAGTAACGCTGTATATCATCTTTGCTTTGCTTGCATTAATTCCAAACTTCGATTTTGCACATTTCAGAATTCTCGGAGTATTGCCACGCATTGCAATTGTATTTTTTATCTGTGTTATCATCTTCATCAAAACAAATTTTAAAACATGGCTTTGGCTTTTTTCAATCATACTAATTGTGTATTGTTTTTTGATGACGGTTATTCCTGTTCCGGGTTATGGTTATGCAATTTTGGAACGCGGGGAAAATTTAGCTGCATGGTTAGATAATATTATTCTCACACCAAAACATGTTTGGAATCAAACTAAAACATGGGATCCGGAAGGTGTATTAAGTACGTTGCCTGCAATTGCAACTTGTTTATATGGAATGATGGTTGGCGCAACCTTAAAACGCGCTGATCTAAAAGAATCAGAAAAAGTTGCATGGCTGTTAACTTTTGCAACATTTTCAATTATGATTGCACTTATATGGAACAACTGGTTTCCCATCAATAAATCATTATGGACAAGTACTTTTGTGTTATACACAGGTGGTCTTGCAACAGCAGGTTTAACTATTTCGTATTGGCTCATTGATGTTCATCATCGCAGAAAATATATAACACCTTTTATAGCGTATGGCTCAAATGCAATCACAGCTTATGTTGCAGCAGATACGGTTTTAATTATTCTTGGTTTGATACATGTGAATCTTCATGGGCACACAACTAATCTGCAGGATTATTTATATCAAACGATATTTGTTCCGAATTTTTCGCCGATAAATGCATCGCTTGCCGGTGCAATAACTTACGTTGTTATCTTATCAATACCAATGATGATCTTATATAAAAAGAAAATTTTTATAAAAGTGTAGCGACGGATTATCTTTAGTTTAGGCGATGCTTATATAAGCGTTAGCATTTGCTTCTGCAATTTTATTACCCGGATTAAGTATTTTTGTTTCCATTCAAAAGTTCATTTTTACACCAATCGGAACTTTAGGTTTTGTTGCTAACAATTCTCTCATGGAAATAGATAACATACCCGGGGCGCTCGACCGGTTCCGGAAAAAAATGGAGTCTTATGCACCGTTATCGGATGATGATTTTCAACGCATGGCGGGAATGATGCATGAAAAACATTGTAGCAGGGGAGAGGTGCTGTTAAGGGAGGGCCAGGTGTGCAACAAATACTATTTTATTTTTAAAGGCTGCATGCGCAGTTTTGGACTGGAAAATGGAAAGGAGATAAATGTTAAGTTCTACTTTGAGGATGATACAGCAGCCGACTTTGCCAGTTTTCGCAGTGAGGAGCCTTCGAATTTTTATTTAATTGCCATGGAAGATTCTATTGTTTATTATGCTACCAAAACAGAAGCTGTACCTGTACTCAGTAACGGTGCAACATTTGAAAGGTTCTTATTTCGTTTTTTCCAGCAATTATTTTTAATAGAAGAAGAACATTCAAACAGTTTTAAATTAATGCCTCCTGAAGAGCGTTATAATTTTCTTCTTGAACACAAACCAGAATACCTGCAACGCATTCCACTGGTGCATCTTGCTTCTTATCTCGGCATCAGCCGCGAAACACTCACACGCATACGCCAACGAACTGGCTAAATATTTTGCGTCATTTGACGCAGTGATTTTCTTTTGGCAAAGATAATTTTGCAGCTGTATAAATGATGGCTGCAACCGAAAACTATTGAGATATTATTCCTGTGAATGTTTAAGCCGGAGAGGGCGGAGTTTAACTTCGCCTTTTTTGTTTTACATGCACTTTGTTTTGCGTCGTTTGACGCAATGCTTTTTTTAAAGCCACAGTAGCTTTGTAACCTCCAAACAATAACGTAGAGTTAAACCCTATGATACAGGTAAAATTAATAGTTGGCTCAATCCTTCTCTACCGGAATCACGGGAACACCTTATTATTATTTTTTTTGTGCTGGCTTACTTTTCAATTCTTTTTTTGGTGCTTAAAACCTTACGGCATAATAAAGACAGGTTTGAAGATTAATTTGTGCTGTTAAGTTTTCAGGCTTTGTCTTCTTTATTGTGTTGCCGGTTTTTGCGTCATTTGACGCAATGATTTTTTTAAACTAAAAATAGTTTTGCGTCAAACCTAAGTTGTGATAGTAGCAGAACGCAATAACCTTATCCCTGTAAAAGTATTGATCAATAATTCAAAGGTTCATCTCGAATTATTTGAAAGCAGTAATGGCAACCTGTTTCTTTCTTCCACAGCAACCAAGCCGGAAGGCATAGTATATTATGCAACCACGCCTTCATTGTTTTGTGCATTCCTGGAAAACCTGATTACCCTGCAAACTATGTTCAATGCAGGACCTTCAGTTTTTGTGGAGATAAGCAGTAACAACAAAACAGCTTTATACAGCCGTAATGATATTGATATAACACTTAAGTATGGGGAAAAAACAATAAAACAGTTGACGAATAATTGCCCGATAGAAGTGTGGTGATGAGAATATAAACAGGCTTATATGCTTGAAGGAGCCATTAGGATTTCGCTTCGGTCAGCCTCAAGACATGAACTAAGGATACAGTATAAGTGAGGTTTTAAATTGAAAGTTCCGGTTGCGAAAGCAGACCGGAACTTTTGTTTGAAGAAGGTTAAGTAAATTTTCGATACGTGGGAAAGAACCGAGAGAAAATGCGAAAAACTTTTCAAAATAATCAACTAATAAGCTTTTAGTGATAAATTTAACTGCAATTCTGCTACGATAATACAATTGCTGATTCTTCTAAAAAATCCTTACCATGCAGCACGATAGTATAACCTACAGCACCACAACCACACTTCATTTTTTAATCACCAAATACAAACAACATGAAAAAGACATCTATCCTTTTCGCATTTGCTTTAGTAAGCATTTTTTCTTTCGGGCAAACCATACATAAAGGAAGCCTGCTGGGTCTTCACTGGTATACACCTAACCTCAAGACGGGCATAACAATGGATGACTATAAAAAATTTTATACGTCTACGGTGATACCAGAATTTGAAAAAGCCTTTCCTGACATTAAACTGGTTCTGCTAAGATCCGTGCGCGGACAGGACAGCAGCAGCTTGGGTGTAATATATTTCTTCGACAGTGAAGCAGCCAGGAACAAATATTTTAACAGCGAAGGCAACCCGACTGAAGCCTTTAATACGGCTAACGCAAAATTAAGTGCCCTTAATACGGAAATGGAGAAATATGAAACGCCTTCCACGGGCGTAGATAAATACAATGACTGGCTGGTTGAATAACGGGTATTTTAGTAAGTGTATATTAATAATAAGTTCCGGTTTTCGAAGCAAGCCGGAATTTTTGTTTGGAATAAGTGTTGATTATTTTTTATTGTCTCCCAACGATATATCTCCAATGTTAAAAAGATAAGTTAACCCTGTTTGCGTCATTTGACGCAATGCTTTTTTTAAAGCGATAATAGCTTTGCTACAACAGCGAATAGTTAAATCTATAATAAAACAGCGTAGCCGAAAACCGAATGTAGAATAGGCATGCACCAAATGGATATTACCAAATTGATTCTTTCATTTTTAAACAAATCATTTTCAGTGAAATATTTTATTGCAATAGCATTAACATTAATCTGCTTTAATGCGCAGGTTTTTTCGCAGACAACACCTGCTATCCAATGGCAGAAAACATTTGGTGGCACGAGTGATGACATCGCCCAAAGTATCCAAGAAACTAAGGATGGAGGCTATATAGTAGCCGGATACACATACTCATATGATGGAGATGTAACAGGCAATCATGGTAGTTATGATTATTGGATTGTCAAACTTGATGCTTATGGAAACAGGATTTGGCAAAAGACACTGGGTGGATCTGCAGATGACAAAGCCAATAGCATCCGACAAACTACAGATGGAGGTTATATTGTAGCCGGAAGTACATCTTCAAGCGACGGAGATGTAACAGGCAACCACAGCCCTGGTTTTAATGATTGTTGGATTGTGAAACTTGATGCAAATGGATATATTCTTTGGCAAAAGACATTGGGTGGATTTGCTGATGACAAAGCCAATAGCATCCGACAAACTACAGATGGAGGCTATATTGTCGCCGGAAGCACATCTTCGTTTGATGCAGGTATAAATAGTGATTATTTGATTGCGAAACTTGATGCAAGTGGAAACATTCTTTGGCAAAAAACTTTAGGTGGATCGGCTGATGATAAAGCCAATAGCGTCCGACAAACCATAGATGGAAGTTATATCATAGCTGGAACTACATCTTCAAATGACAGAGATGTAACTGGTAATTATGGTAATTCTGATTATTGGATTGTGAAACTTGATGCAAACGGAAACATGATTTGGCAAAAAACATTGGGCGGGTCATCTTCTGATGAGGCTAATAGCATTCAACAAACTAAGAATGGAAACTATATTGTGGCCGGAAGCACATATTCAAACGATGGAAAAGTAACCGGCAATCATGGTAATTCTGATTATTGGATTTGGAAACTTGATCCCACAGACCTAGACGACACCACAGGACCAGGAGACGACCCAGATGCGCAAAAAACATTCGGAGGGTCTTTAGGTGATGAGGCCAATAGCATCCAGCAAACTGTGGATAGCGGTTATATTGTAGCTGGATATGCAAACTCAAATGACGGAGATATAATAGGCAACCATGGTGGTTCTGATTATTGGATTATGAAACTTAATGCTAATGTCAATATGGTTTGGCAAAAAACATTTGGCGGCACCTCAAATGAAAGTGCCAATAGCATCCAACAAACTACGGATGGAGGCTATATTGTAGCTGGAAGCACAAACTCACATGACGGAGATGTAACAGGAAATCATGGTGGTTATGATTATTGGATTGTAAAATTAACTGATACCTGTACATCAGTTACTCCTGTTATCAGTATTGTAGCCAATCCAGGCACAAGCGTTTGCATAGGCAGCAAAGTAATCTTTACCGGAACTGTAACCAATGGTGGTACTACTCCTGTTTATCAATGGAAAAAGAATGGAATAAACATAGGCACCCATACTAAAACTTATATTGATTCAACACTCAAAAATGGCGACAGCATTTATTGCGTGCTCACCAGCAACGCTGCTTGTGCAACCACATCTACTGCTAAAAGTAACGTAATTAAAATGACCGTGAGTACACCAGTCACTCCAACTATAAGTATAGCAGTAAGTGCAGGTACCAGCGTTTGCACAGGTTATAGCACTGTTTTTATAGCAACTATCACCAATGGCGGTACATCTCCAATTTACCAGTGGAAAAAAAATGGAATTAACGTAGGTACTAATAGTAAAACTTATATTGTTGACACGGCGCTTAAAAATGGAGATAGTATTTACTGTCAATTAACCAGTAACTATGCTTGTGCAACTACATCTACTGTTAAAAGTAACGGCGTTAAAATGATCGTAAATAAATCGGTCACTCCTACTATTAATATTGTGGCAAGTCCCGGAACAAACATTTGTTCAGGTACTAAAGTAACATTTACAGCAACAATAACCAATGGCGGTACTTCTCCTCTTTATGAGTGGTATAAGGTTAATTCTAAAGGCTGGCTTAAGGTAGGAACAAATAGCAACACTTATATTGTTGACACAGCACTTAAAAGCGGTGATAGCATTTACTGCTTACTAACCAGCAATGCTGTTTGCGCATCTTCAATTGGAAGAAGTTATATAGTGATGACGGTAAACAGTCCGGTTACTCCAACAGTCACCATTACAGCAAGCCCCGGAACAGGCGTTTGCACGCGTAGTAAAGTAACATTTACGGCTACTATAACCAACGGTGGTACTGCACCTTTTTATCAATGGAAAAAGAATGGGGTGAATGTTGGAATCAATAGTAATACTTATGTTATTGATACAGCGCTTAAAAACGGTGACAGTATTTATTGCATACTAACCAGCAATGCCATTTGTGTAACCACATCTACTGCTAAAAGTAATGGAATAAAAATGACGGTGAAGAAGCCTGTTGCTCCTACTGTAAGTATTACAGCAAATACTGCTCAAAACATTTGCGCAGGCAGCACGGTAATATTTACAGCTACTATCAGCAATGGAGGAAACAAACCTATTTACCAGTGGAAAAAGAATGGTGTGAATGTAGGAACAAACAGCAATACTTATGTTGACATAGCACTTAAAAACGGCGATAGTATTTATTGTGCGCTGGCAAGCAACGCATCTTGTGTTACCATGAGTATTGTTAACAGCAATGGCATAAAAATGACGGTGAGCAAACCTGTTACTCCAACTGTGAGTATTGCAGTAAGTCCAGAGATAAGTGTTTGTACAGGCAGCAAAATAACATTTACAGCTACCGCAACCAATGGTGGTACTACCCCTGTTTACCAGTGGAAAAAGAATGGAATTATTGTTGGAACTAACAGCAATACTTATATTGTTGATACAGCGCTTAAAAATGGCGATAGTATTTATTGTGTATTTACCAGCAATGCTATCTGTGCAACCACGTCTACTGCTAAAAGTAATGTAATAAAAATGACGGTAAATAAAACAGTTACACCTACTATCAGTATTGCAGCCAATCCAAGTACAAGCGTTTGTGCAGGCAGCAAAGTAACATTTACAGCTATAATAACCAACGGTGGTACATCTCCTGTTTACCAGTGGAAGAAGAATGGAATAAATCTAGGTACCAACAGCAAAACTTATATCGTTGATACGGCACTTAAAAATAGTGACAGTATTTACTGCGTACTTACAAGCAAAGCTGTTTGTGCAACAACATCTACTGTTAAGAGTAATGGAATAAAAATGATCGTGAACACATGTTTACTTGCCGGTAATAATAATCAGTCTTCAGTAAAAAGCCAATCAAAAGAACTCTTACTTTTTGCAACGCCCAATCCATTTAAAAATTCTGTTCAGTTAACTGTTACAAGCCCGTTTTCTGAAAAAGCAACAATCCTTATTACAGCAATGACAGGACAAAAAGTATTTAAAAAGGATATGCTGCTTAACCCAGGTAGTAATGTCATTTCTGTTGCATCTTCAGGTTGGAGTGCAGGAATTTATTATGTACAGGTTGGTACGGATTCTGAAACAAAAAGTTGTAAGATCATAAAAGAGTAAAATAAAGAAACATATTATTGCAGATAAAAAATCCTGCAATAAAGCAATTTATAAAATACTAATAAACCGTCCTGAATCTTTAAGTATCGGGACAGTTTATTTTAGTAACAGTTCATTAGTAGTATTTCTGCCCAAACATCATCTCGCCCACGTACGATTCGTTAAAAAAACAAGTACGGTTAAAAATTAAAATATTTTCCAAACCTCAATAGCGTAAGAGATCACATTAAAACTCACTCTGCATATCTTATCTTAATTACAATCTTTTTATCAGGCTTGTTTCCGTTTGTTGTAATATTTGGCCTGTGTGCATCAGCCGGGAAAAAAAGAAAAAAAGTGCCGGGATCAGCAACATAAAATTTTCCTTCACCGGAATAATTAATAAGGTCTTTTGAAGCATTATAAGGCACGCTTACAGTAAGCTGTGTAATATCAGCAACACCGATTTTTTCTTCACCTTTAATTACACTTTGCAGGTCAATGTAATTACGATGCGATTCCCATTTGGTACTATCTAAATCTTTGGTTGGATTTTCAGTGATTGTTGCATAAACATTATCACCGTCAATCACATATTTGCCTACTGCCATCGTATCAAGATCATGATTCTTTAAAAAACCAAATGCTTCATCCCAATAATTTTTATTGCGTTGATATTGCCTGGAAAACTCAGCTTTATTTATGGTTTCATGCGGTTTCAATGATTGTGCTGTTAATGCAGCCGGAATTGTTTGCGCTATTACATCAATACTTATAAATAAAAAAAGTATGATGCTAAAAAAGAAGCTTAATTTTTTCATATCAATAAATTTATACAACAGCTTTTGATAATTCCTGGTTTTGTACAACGTTTTGTTCTTTCACTGCAACAACCATAATAATCGCCGAAAAAAATAACGAACCTGCCATAAAAATATATGATGCGCTGAAGCTGCCAGTTGTTCCATTTAAATATCCAACAAAATAAGACCCCGCAAAAGAACCTAAAGCACCAAAACTATTTATTAAAGCTATGGCTCCTGCAGTAACATTGGCTGGCAATATTTCTGTGATAATGGCAAAGAAAGGACCATACGGTGCGTACATCATCATGCCTGCAATTACAAGCAACACAAACGATAACCAGAAATTATTTGTTCCGATCAAATAAGAGCCATAAAAAGCCAATGATGCAATTAATAAAAAAGGCCATACAAATATTTTCCTGTTTAATGTTCGATCAGAAAAATAAGAAGCAGTCAGCATGCCGGTAATAGCAAAAGCATAAGGCAGAGATGATAGCCATCCTGTTTTAATGATGCTCATTTGCGGTGCTGCTTTAATGATGGAAGGAAGCCATATCACAAAGCCATACACACCAATGCTCCACAAAGCATACTGCAGGCATAACAATATCACAACTCTTGATTTAAATGCTGCTGCATAATTCTTTACAGGTTTTATTCCCTGCTGTTCTTTTTGCAAAGCAGATTGAACCGATTGTATTTCTTCGCCCGTTAACCATCTTGCGTTCGCAGGTTTATCATTTATCAAACGCCACCAGAAAAAGGCCCAGACGATGGCAGGTAAACCTTCCCAGATGAACATCCATCGCCAGCCAACAGCATCAATTAAATAACCTGATACTATTGACATCCATAAAATGGTAACAGGGTTTCCCAATATTAAAAATGTGTTTGCTCTTGAACGTTCTTCTTTTGTAAACCACCTGCTTAATAAAATAAGCATGGAAGGCATTACGGCACTTTCAACAACGCCTAACATAAACCGGATAATGATAAGCAGTGTGATATTACTCACCAAACCTGTCGTCATGGCTAAAGCACCCCATAATATTAACGACCAGAAGATAAGTTTCCTGGCACTTTTATTCGCTGCATAATGAGCGCTGGGAATCTGGAAGAAAAAATAACCAAGAAAAAAAAGTGAACCCAATAAAGAAGAAGTAGCAGTTGTAATATGAAGATCTTTTGCCATTTCACCTGCTGTTGCAAAACCAAAATTAGCACGATCAAGATAGGCCAGGCTGTACGTGATAAAAGCAATGGGAATAAGGCGATACCAACGTTTTCGTGTAATCGTGTTGTTCATTTAGAATCTGTTTTTCTCAACCCGATTATGCGGAAGAGAGGAGAGAATGCATTTCAATTAAATATGAGTTCTCGGAATATTTTGGTGCTTATAAATCCCCTTTTAGGGGAGCTTCAACTAAACGTTCTGTCATGCGAACGCTTATCATTCCACAAAGGTGTTGGCTCAAAATAACTTTTATCTGATGGATGCAAGTGTTGTTTCACCACTTCATCATTTAATTCAATGCCTAAACCCGGCGCAGAAAGCGGAAGATTGGCAAAACCTTTTGTAATTAAATTTCTGCCATCAGTCGTTTTTACAAGGCTTTCCCACCATGGCAAATCAATTGAATGATGTTCCAGTGCCAGGAAATTTTGCGTAGCGGCTGCGCAATGTACACCTGCCATAAAAGAAACCGGCGTACCAGCCTGGTGCATCGCCATGGCTACGCCATGTTCCTCTGCATAATCACCGATTCTTTTTGTTTCAAGCAAACCGCCTGATGTTGCAAGATCAGGATGAATGATATCTACGGCATTAATATCAATCAGCGGCTTAAAGCTTTTCAGCAGGTAGATATCTTCACCAGTAAGGCATGGCGTTTCCAATGCATCTGATAATGTTTTCCATTGATTGGTATATTCCCAGGAAATAATATCTTCCAGCCAGGCAAGCCTGTATTGCTCAAGTCTTTTACCCAAACGAATACCATTGTTCAAATCAAAATGTCCGTAGTGATCGGAGGAAAGCGGAATATCATAACCCAACATGCTTCTTACGTTTTCTACCAGTTGCGCTAACCCATCCAAACCTTTATCTGTTATTTGTATTTGTGTGAAAGGATGCAATGTATTTCCATAAGACATAGGATCATTCAGATCTCCCCATTGCTGCAGATCACCCTGGTCATTTTGCCAGAACTTAGTATTTACCAATGCGCCAGGTATATTTTTTAATTCGTTAATACCAAGGTCCATCTTCAGCCAGGTATATCCCTGATCGTTGATGCGGTAATTCATTAATTTCTTTTGCTCTTCAGGCGAGCCTGCTTCTGGTGTATCTGCGTACAATCGTACTTTATCACGGTATCTTCCGCCAAGCAATTGCCACGCAGGTACATTGTATGCCTTGCCAACAATATCCCACAGTGCCATTTCCACACCACATACACCACCTGCCTGCCGGCTTTGCCCGCCAAATTGCTTAATGGTTTTGAATATCATTTCCACATTGCAGGGATTCACTCCCAATATTCTGCTTTTAAGCATGAGTGCATACCGTTCATCAGCGCCATCTCTTACTTCACCCAAACCATAAATGCCCTGATTTGTATCAATGCGTATAATAGCTGTTCTGCCCAAAACGGTGGTAACACAATAACGCATATCCGTAATTTTCAAATCAGAGGGTGATGAATTGCGATTTATCTTTTGCGTGCTTTGTGCCACTAATTCTTCAACAGGAGAAAGCATAAAAGCGCTGCCAAGCGCAATGCCACCCATTGCAGACTTTTTAAAAAAAGAGCGCCGCGAATTATCTGTTGAGTCGTTATTGTTTGCGGTATTTGATTCAACTGTGTCATGGTCTTTCAGACCAAGCTTCTTTAAAAATTTTTGTGAAGGCGTCATGGTAACATTTTATTTGATGAACAGAATAAGCATTTTCGAACCGTTATTAATAATCGAGTTGTTTTGAATTTAGCATCAAGGCAAAGAAAGTAACAGCAACTTACCAATTCCTCTCCTTCATATAATTATCCAGTTCTTCTCTTGTCATCGGGAGATTTTTCTGCGTGTCGAGCCATTGCAAAAAATCTTTCTTTATTTCATCGGTCCATTGCTGGTCAATTTGCCCCGGTGTGTATTTGCCTTCACGCAAACGCTGATGACCGAACGCATCTCTTAGTTGCACAAACTCAGAGTTCAACACCAGGTCTTCAAGATACTGTGCAGGAATAAATACCACGCCGCCTTTCTTCGCCAGCACTACGTCGCCCGGCAATACAGTGGCTCTTCCAATACGTATTGGAACATTTATCCCCGAAAGCATCATTTGTTGTATATAAGAAGGGTCATAACCTTTTACCCAACCATTGAAGCCTTGTATCTCTTCCAATCCTTCAATATCTCTTATAGAGCCATAAAATATAACACCTCTGTGCGACTTTGCGTAAATCGCATTACCTAAATTATCACCGATCAATGTGCCATCCACTATTTTACTGTAACTGTCGGCAACGTAAACATCGCCGTTTTGCAACATATCAATGGGCCATGAATTGGTGCCGCCAATGCGACCTTCGGTTTTACCTTTTGCTTTAATAAGACTATCATAATCGGGCCGCATCGGCATGTATTGCGCTGTTACTACGCGGCCTGTCATTACAGAATCCGGGAGAATCACCATCCAGTCGCCTTCAAACTGGTTTTGATATCCTTTGTTGCGCAGGTAACCCCAGGCTTCTTCAAGCGACACATTCTTTAAACGTTCCAATAAACGGTCTGAAGTTTTAGGTCTTCCATCGGTAAATCGTTCTCCATTCCATTGCGGGGTTATTGCTTTTATTTGGTCTGGTGTTGGTGTAATTTGCTGAGCTGGTGAATACGTAACAATGGAAATACATGTTAGCAGGCAAGCAAGTTTTATCATCATATAGCGTAGATGTTTAAGCCAATAAAGTAAAAGAATTTTCAAACATCATTTATAAGATGTTTTTGTTTGATTGATTTATTTTTTGTTAGGGAGTCAGGCTAATAAACTTGCGTAAGTAAAACCGCAATGTTGTTGGTTTGTATTCAATTTACTCAACTCTCTAAATTGCAGATGCTATTATCGCCGCAACTGCAATTGTAAATGGGCTTACACTATTAGCAGATAATGATAAAGATTTTAAGAAAGTATCTTCACTTTCATGTTTCAATGCTAAAAGTATTACCTGATGTTTCTTTATTTTATGCTGGCTTATCTTTTCTTTTTAGGGAAGTTGCTCAACGAACGCCGATTCCCTATTTTTCATATAAAAAAGAAAATTTTTATTAAAGTATAAAGTTTGGTTTATTGCAGTGTATATCAAACCAAAAACAAACATGTTACAACCGCCGCGCCGCCTGCAATCAATAGATGTTTTCAGAGCAGTTACCATGTTCTTTATGATTTTTGTAAATGATGTAGATGGTGTAAAAAATATTCCTGACTGGATAAAGCATGTTGATGAATTTACGGATGGGTTAGGTTTTGCAGATACTATTTTTCCTGCGTTTCTTTTTATTGTTGGCTTATCAATTCCGTTTGCATTAAATAAAAGAATGCAATCAAATGAAAGCAGGTCTTCAATTGCATGGCATATTATTATGCGTTCGCTTGCATTAATTACAATGGGCTTTTTTCATGTTAATCTTGAAAATTACAGCGAGGCTGCTTTATTGCCAGAACCTGTTTTTGAAATATTACTCACGCTTGCTTTTTTTCTTATCTGGCTTAATTATAAACCTGGTTTTAATAAAACAATGCAAACTATTTTACAGGCTGCTGGTGTAATTATATTAATTGTACTTGCTGTTTTATATAAAGGAGAAAGACATGGACATATTATCTGGCTGCGGCCGCAATGGTGGGGAATTTTAGGTTTGATCGGCTGGGGTTATTTAACCTGCTCGTTGATTTATCTTTTTAGCAAAGGCAAATTAAAAGTATTAATACCTGTACTTATTTTTTTTCTTGCTTATACAACAATAAATCAAACATATATTTTGGATAGTGTTAGTGATGTTTTAAAATATTTATGGTTGCTGAACGGCGGCTCAGAAGTTTCATTAATAATGGCAGGAATTATTATTTCGTTGCTATATAAACGAAATCTTAATAATAATAAACGCAATTTTTTTACAGTGATGTTTCTTGCTGCAATTGTTATGATCGTCTTTGGTTTTATCTCACGGCCATTTGGCGGCATTTCTAAAATTTACGGTACGCCATCATGGGTTGGTATTTGCATTAGTATAAGTATAATTGTTTTTGCTTTATTGGTTTTTATTGTTGATGTAAAACAGAAAGCTGATTGGTTTACAATAATTAAACCGGCAGGAACAAGCACATTAACCTGTTATCTTATTCCATATTTTTTATATTCTTTTCTTGAATTAGTTCACTTTCATTATCCCTACTTTTTGCATGAAGGGATGGGCGGTATTATACGTTCGTTTGCAATAGCATTTATCGTAATTTTTATAACAGGTTTTTTAGAGAAGAAGAATTTGCGGCTAAAAATTTAAGAAGAGTTTTAAAGGCAGTCTTTAATAAATGTATTGTTTAAAGCAAAGAATTAATTGAATGATTATGAATGAAGGTTCAACTTCATTAAACAAAACCCTGCGGCTTCTTTCAATTGAAGTACTGCTGTTAACCGGCTTGTTTATTCTATCATTATTTGTTTTTGCTTTTATTGCAAAAGGTGTTATTACCGGGAATGAGAAAACATTCGATGATAAAGTGTTTAATTTTTTTATCCCTTTTTCAACACCAGGTTTTATAACAACAATGAAGGTGTTTACATTTTTAGGCTCTGTTCAGTTTTTAATTCCCGCATACATTGTTTTAATAATCTATTTTATTTTTAAAAAATTATACAGGTATGCAATTGATATCGCGGTTATGGCATTAACCAGCACTGCATTATTATTTATACTTAAAGAGGTGTTTCACCGGCAGCGGCCTTCACTGCCTATTATAAGAACTTTTACAACATATAGTTTTCCCAGCGGGCACATGCTTTCGTCCTTTATTTTTTGCAGCATACTTTCTTTTATTGTTATCAAAAGCAACTGGAAGTTATTGTATAAATGGCTTGCTTCAATTTTACTTTTTTTATTTGCTTTAATAATCGGAATAAGCAGGATAGTTTTAAAAGCGCATTATCCGACAGACGTAATTGCATCTTTGTGTCTTGGCATTGCCTGGGTAATCGGCTCGTTTTATATTCTTAGAAAGATCAGTAGAGAATTTATCACTCAAAAAACTTAGCAGTGCGTTTACTGTTTAATTAATGAAAAAACACCAGCTATATAAAACCATAAGGATATCAGCTGTCAAAGAAAATATAAAAGACTTTAAAGTATTTTCATTTGAAAACAATCATAACATTTCATATAAATCCGGCCAATACCTTACGCTTGTCCGGAATGCATATAATGAAGAAATAAGAAGATCTTATTCTATTACTTCATCGCCTTATTTAAATGAGCCATTATCAATTGGGGTGAAGCGCGTTGAGAACGGTTTTCTTTCAAGAATGTTGGTTGATACATTAAATGTTGGTGATGAATTAATAACTATTGGTGCAGGCGGCCTTTTTGTTTTGCCGGATAAGATTGAAGAATTCAAACAGGTTTTCTTTTTTGCAGCTGGCAGCGGTATTACGCCAATTTATTCTTTAATAAAAACCTTATTGCATACTTCCAATATAAATGTTGTTTTAATTTACAGCAATGCTTCGCCGGAAAAAACAATTTATAGGAGTGAATTAAAAGCGCTTGAAGAAAAATTCAGCGACCGCTTTCAAATACAATTTTTGTTTAGCAATATTGTTGAATTATCTAAAGCAAGGTTGCATAGAAATTTGATAATAAATTTTTTAAAGGAATTTTCAATTGCTGATTATAAGCAAACTTTATTTTATATCTGCGGGCCGGAAACATACATGCGTTTATGCACTTATACTTTGCAGGAAAATGATGTTCCGAAAAATAATATAAAGCGAGAAGATTTTGTAATTAATGCTATTCATAAACGTGACGCCTTGCCGCCGGATACAGTTAGCCATAACGTAAAAATATATTTCAACAAGGAATATTTTCAGTTTACAGTGCATTATCCTGATTCAATATTACAGGCAGCTAAAAAATCTAATATTGCTTTGCCTTATAGTTGTGAGGCCGGGCGCTGCGCAAGTTGTGTTGCAAAATGTTTGAAAGGCACAGTGTGGCATTCGTATAATGAAGTGCTTACTGAACAAGAGTTGCACCGGCAATTAGTGCTTACCTGTGTTGGCCATCCTGTAAATGGAGATGTGGAATTGCAGATTAAGAATGATTAAGATTAATTGTAGCTAAAGAAAATTTCATGCATGATGATGCAGTATAAACGATTTAATTTCTTCCGCTGTTTTATCTGTACTGTCTCCTTTAATAAATAATTTTTGAAAAGCTGCAGCCGTTGCAAAATTTACTGTTTGCTGAAAAGGTAAATGATTATAAACGCCGTAAATTAATCCAGCCATAAAACAATCACCGCTGCCTACTTTATCAATTGCTTCATTTATAGTATAACTTGCAGAAACATACAAATTACCTGTGCTGAAAATTGCTGCATAGTATTCAATATTGCTTTTATGAAACCTGAAAGTGTTAGCTACAATTTTACAACGCGGATACTGTTTAATAATTTCTGCAGAAGTTTTTTTTGCCTGCTGCACATAATTTTCC
>JABDGW010000066.1 GCA_013285855.1 Bacteroidota bacterium | reverse complement strand
AACCAACACTTTGCTGTTGGCAGTACAACGCAGAAATGCAAAAACATAGTCATTTAATTCTGTTGGCAGTACATTAATATTTCCAGTCTCATGCAGTGCTGCATTAGTTGCTTTAAGCCACAATAATTTTTTATAAAAATTTTCAAGTGCGGGCTGTTGATTATTCCATTCAATTTCATCTTTATCAAAAAATTTTAAGCGCTTTAAATTGGGTAACTCCTGGCCACTGTAAATTAAGGGTACACAGGCCCATACAAACGTAAATACAGCAAATGCTTTTGCTGCATCTCCATATTTTTCATACTCCGTACCATTCCATGTATTTTCATCGTGATTAGAAGTAAATAAAAGTTTCAATGCATCCTGCGGATAATCCTGGTACAATTTCAAAACATCTTTTATATCCTGCAGCGATGCGTAGTTTTTTACAAATTTTTCTGTCGCATGCATCCACTTCCATGCATACGTTATATCAAATACTTTATGATATTCCGGCACTTCACATTCAGCCAGCCAGAATAAAGGTTTGATGGTTTCGCATTGCTGTTTTGCATCAGTCCAAAAATCCAGCGGAACCAAATGCGCCATATCGCAACGAAAGCCATCAATATCGCATTCAGTTATCCAAAATTTCATGCAGTCAATCATAGCAGCACGCAATTCTGTATTGCTATAGTTTAAATCAATCACATCAATCCAGCCATGCTTTTCAATAAAATTACCATTGCTGTCTTGTTCGTACCAATCAGCGTGTTCTTTTGCCCAGGGATGATCATAACCAGTATGGTTCGCAACCCAGTCAATGATCAGCTTCATATCTAAATTATGCGCCTGCTGTAAAAGATTTTTAAAATCATTTAAATCACCAAACTCGGGATTGATTGAAACATAATCGCTGCAGGCATAATAACTGCCTGATGTGCCTTGCCTTTTTTCTTTGCTGATTGGAGTAACCGGCATAAGCCATAAAATTTTTACACCCATTTCTTTAAGGCGTGACAAATGTTTTGCAAATGCATTAAACGTTCCTTCTTTGGTATATTGACGAATATTTACTTCATAAATATTTGCACTGTTCTTCCATTGTTGGGTATAAATATTTTCAGCCATGATAATTATTACAACGGCAAAATAACTGAAGTGTTTTGGAATAGATGCGCATTCATACAAATAGTATTATTTTGTATGGTTCATGAGTGAGGCAAATCTTTCCCGTAAAATAAGTTTTATACAAGCCAGCGCCATAAATATGATTGATATGGTTGGTATAGGCCCATTTGTGGTAATGAGTTTTGTTGTGCAAAAATTAAATGGCGGATATTTTTTATATGCATGGATTGCTGGTGCAATTTTATCTTTTATTGATAGCATGGTTTGGAGCCAGCTTGGCGCAACATTTCCTTTAGCCGGTGGCAGTTATAATTTTTTAAAAGAAGGCTTTGGTAACAAATGGGGTAAGCCAATGAGTTTTTTGTTTGTATGGCAAACGATGATACAGGCGCCATTGGTTATAGCATCTGCAGCAATCGGTTTTGCACAATATTTAAATTACATAGTTGCATTAAATACAACAGAAAGCAAAATGGTAAGTGGCGCTGTTGTAATACTGATTGTTTTTTTATTGTATAGAAAAATAGAAGCTATTGGTAAGATAAGTGTGCTGCTTTCAATTGGTGTATTTATAATTATGGGCTGGATAATTATCGGCGCTTTTATGCATGGTAATTTTATGCAACCTGTGTTGCATATAAATGATGGGTTGCATCTAAACAAAGGCTTTGCTGCGGCGTTGGGTTTTGCAAGCGTAAAAACTGTTTATAGTTATCTCGGTTATTATAACGTGTGCCATTTAGGTGGAGAAATAATCAACCCTGAAAAAAATATTCCCCGCAGCATGTTTATTTCAATTGCAGTTATTTGCTTTTTGTATTTGATGATGAACATCAGCGTTGCATCTGTGCTTCCATTGCATGATATGGAAAAAAGCAATTTTGTAGTAAGTGAATATATAAGTGTGCTTGCCGGGCCAACAGCTGCAGTAATTGCCACCGGAATTATTTTATGGGTTGCATTTGCTTCTGTATTTTCTACAATGCTTGGCTATAGCCGTATACCATACGCTGCTGCAAAAGATGGAGCTTTTTTTTCTGTTTTTGCAAAACTGCATCCCACTAAAAACTTTCCTTATGTATCATTATTAATATTGGGCGCCATTGCGTTTGTGTTTAGTTTATTATTTAAGTTATCTGATGTTATTACAGCTATTCTTGCCATGCGCATTTTAATACAATTTGTTGGGCAGGCAATTGGCTTGTTGTTATTGCATAAACGCAAAGGCGACAATTTTTTTAAATGGAAAATGCCGCTCTATCCTTTACCGGTTATACTCGCAATTATAATATGGCTGCTTATTTTTTATTCAACAGAAATAAAGATGATGATGATTGCATGTACAATTATTTTAGCGGGCGTGATAGCGTATCTTATTAAATCAGGTTATAAAAAAGAGTTTCCTTTTAACGCCAACGATGATGTAATTAAAGAAATGGAAAATAAGAATGACTGATTAATGGCAGGCAACGCTTAAAATAAAAATTATTATAGAATAAATGATTTTGCACTAATTCTATAATAATTAAATTGGGTCTTTCGTAATTAACTTAAAAATTCCTGAACAAATAAATCATAAACAGAAGCTGAAAGAACAATTGGTTCAGTTAGGAAACAATTATAAGATTTCATAGGCTTTATTAACGAAATAACTATTAAACTGGTGTAAAGCATTAAGTTATTATTATATCCCAATTGAACATTTACACTATACTGCCACTGAAATAAATCTTATTTTGTTTAGCAAAAACTGATGATTACAATTGAATAATTACAGTTTAAATCCAATATTCTTTTTTGCATTTCCGTTCATCTATGAGCTTAAAAATTTTTGGTATTGTACTGATTATTTTGCCTGCAGTATTGCATGCTCAAAAAAATGAAGATTCTGATTCAACGAATTGGTCTGGTTCTGCAGCAGCCTATTATTATTTTATTCCCGGTGAAGAAATACATCCAACCATAATTGGCTGTGCTGATTATAAATCATTACATCTTGAAGCAAGATATAACTATGAAGATATAAACACCGCTTCTGTATTTGCAGGTTATACATGGGAAAAAGACGGAAAGCTTTCTTTAACAGTAACACCTATGGCAGGCATAGCAATTGGTAACTCAGGTGGTATTTTGCCGGGTCTTGAATGCGGTGCTTCTTATTCCAAAATAAACTTTTATTCTGAGAATGAATATATGCTCAGCTTCAACGGAAAAGAAGATAACTTTTTTTATTCATGGACGCAGTTAAGTACAGATATTTTCAAAAATGCACA
Source organism: Bacteroidota bacterium (assembly GCA_013285855.1). Classification (GTDB taxonomy): domain Bacteria; phylum Bacteroidota; class Bacteroidia; order Chitinophagales; family Chitinophagaceae; genus Parafilimonas. Next base: position 12,873 of record JABDGW010000066.1, on the reverse strand, counting down.
AGCCGGAGTTTTAGCGCAAACCCTGCGCTGGTATAAAACAAGCTTTGATATACAGCGAGGAGTATATGCCGAATATAGTGTAGGCAACTTTACGTTTGATGCTTATTATTTTAATCCTTTTACAAAATATGATTTTGCAGTTGCTTCAGTTACTGTAAATTTTTAAATGATTATAATAAATCCGTTATTGCATCAGCTTATCAAGCACATGAATTACTATGGGGCAAAACGTTGCATTTTTTAAAGTGATGTTTGTGCGTTTTATAAACACATCTTCATCAGTATAAGGGAAACGTTCACAATCTGAAGGCCGCACTTCATAAATACTGCAGTAATTATCAGCACCAAGAAAAGGACAAGGTACTGATCTCACCACATAATCGCCATCTTCATCAATACGCAGATATTTTTCAATAAAATCACTTTCTTTTAGTTGCAGGTGTTTGCTGATGCGCTTAATATCAGGTGTTTTAAAGCGCGGCGAATAATTTTTACAACAAGCTGCGCATTCAAGGCAATTTATTTTTGCAAAAGCTTCTTCATGCAAAGCGGGTAATGCTTTCAGCACTTTATTTTTATCAGCGCGCTGTAAAAATTGTTTGTATTTTTTTTGCTGATCTTTATCACCTAACTGCATGTTGCAAAGGTATTCTTCAGTAAAAGTTAATGTAAATAATTATTGAAGATGTTTGTTAACTTTATAAAAAGAATTTTATGCCAGTTGATAAGCTTGAATTAATGCAATTAAGTAATGATGAAAAAAGAGAGCTTGCTTTTGAATTGTTAGATAGCATTGACGAAGAATTTATAAAAAAAGAAATTCCGGAATGGAAACTTGAATTAATAAGAGAGAGATTGAAATTCGATAAAAATGAACCTGATGATGCTTTGCCATGGAATGAGGTGAAGAAAAAATATATAAAATGATAAATTTTGAGCTGGTTATAACAAGAAGGGCTCAAATTGATATTGATGAAATTTTTGTTTGGTATGAAGAACAGCAGGTAGGTTTAGGCGAAAGATTTATACAGGCTTTTGAAAAAGCTTTGAATAAAATAAACAAAAATCCTTATTACGCTTCAAATATTGAGAAAGAAGCAAGAAGTGCATCATTAAAAAAATTCCCTTACGACATAATTTACTATATTAATGAAAATAAAAACCAAATAAGATTTATTGCTGTAATTCATCAACATAGAGGCGCAGATTTTTTTAGGCGGCGTTTAAACGAATAATACTATCCTTAATATTCTAACGCATCATTCACAACACATAATTTATTTTTGCGTTTTCTTTCAAAATGGATACAATAAGAGAACAATGGCTGGTACTTATTTCAACGCCGATATATTTTATAATAATCGGGCTTGAGTTATTGCTTTCACACATTAGCCGCCGCAAAGCTTATACATTAAAAGATTCGCTTAATAATTTGTATTTAATGCTGCTGAATTCAGGAATTGATCTTGCATTCAGGCTTATTTATCTTGCCATTCTTCAATACTTTTTTTTACATGCTGTAATGCATCTTCAAAACGCATTTGCGTATTGGCTTATATTATTATTTGCAGAAGATTTCCTGTTTTACTGGCTGCATCGCTTTGATCATGAAATACGTTTCTTCTGGGCAACGCATGTTACACATCACAGCTCTGAACATCTGAATTTTTCTGTTGGATTTCGCTCTTCAGTTTTTCAACCATTATACCGTTTTATTTATTTTATTCCATTGGCATGGTTTGGCTTTAAACCGCTTGACATTGTATTTATGTATTCGGCCACGCAGATATGGGGTATTTTTGTGCATACAGAAATGATAAACAAAATGGGCTGGCTTGAATATGTTTTAATTACACCTTCGCATCACCGCGTACATCATGCTTCTAATGCAAAATACCTGGATAAAAATATGGGAATGTTTTTAGTGATATGGGATAAATTGTTTGGAACATTTCAAAAAGAATTACCTGCAAACAAATACCAACCCATAAAATACGGCTTAACAAAAAACATTCAAAGCTCAAACACAGCAACCATTGTATTTCATGAATGGAGACAAATGTGGAAAGATATATTTCAAAAAAATATTACACTGCGGCAACGCCTTGGTTATTTATTCGGGCCGCCCGGGTGGAGCCATGATGGCAGCCGTTTAACCAGTGATGAAATGAGAGCTTCGGAAGATACTGAAACCCTTACAAAAAAATCCTGTTATTCTCAGCCTGATCCATTGCCAGCTTAGCTTTTCTCCCATTTTGCACTTTCACTTTTATTAATAAATGTTAGCGCGTAACTTTGCGCTTCTTTTTATTACCCATTTTTTACAGGAGTTATAATATGAATTTATTTGAGTTACAATCGAAGGAATTTTCGCATAAACATATTGGTGCTGATGAAAGCGAAACACATGAAATGCTTAAGGTTATTAATGTTGATTCTATTGATGAACTGATTAACAAAACCGTGCCTTCATCCATCCGGATGAAACATGATTTGAACGTGCCACAGGCCATGAGCGAGCATGAATATCTTCAGCATATTAAAAATATATCGCTTAAAAACAAATTGTATAAAAATTATATCGGGCAGGGTTATTATGATACTATAACGCCTTCTGTTATTTTGCGCAATGTTTTTGAAAACCCGGGCTGGTACACCCAATACACACCTTACCAGGCTGAGATTTCGCAGGGTCGTTTAGAAAGTTTACTCAACTTTCAAACTATGGTAAGTGATCTTACAGGTTTACCCATTGCAAACGCTTCTTTATTAGATGAAGCTACTGCCGCAGCCGAAGCAATGACGATGTTTTTTAATTTATTAAACCGGGATCATGATCATATAGAGCGTGCAAAATTTTTTATTGATAATGAAATTTTTCCTCAAACAAAAACTGTATTAATCACAAGAGCAAACCCAATTGGCATTGAGCTTGCTTTTGGTGATTATAAAACTGCTGAAACAGATAAATCTTTTTTTGGTGCGATAATTCAATATCCAAACGATAAAGGCTCCGTTGAAGATTATCGTGAATTTATTCATGAAATGCACAGCAATAATGCATTTGTTGTAATGGCAACGGATCTGCTTGCATTAACACTACTTACTCCTCCCGGGGAGCTTGATGCAGATTGTGCAATTGGTTCTGCACAACGTTTTGGCGTGCCGCTTGGTTACGGCGGCCCGCACGCAGCTTTTTTTGCAGCTAAAGATGAATTTAAAAGAAACATTCCGGGCCGTATAATTGGCGTAAGCGTTGATGCACAAAATAACCGTGCACTGCGCATGGCTTTGCAAACAAGAGAACAGCATATCAAACGTGAAAAAGCAACATCAAATATATGTACAGCGCAGGCGTTGCTGGCAAATATGGCTGCAATGTATGCAGTGTTTCATGGTGCTGATGGGTTAAAAAAAATCGCACAGCGTGTAGCTGTGTTAACTCAAACTGTTGCTGAAAGCATTGAGGCACGCGGCTTCCGGCTTGTATCACAAAATTATTTTGATACAATTACGGTTAAAGCTGACAATGCTGATGCAATTCATGCAAAAGCAGAAAGACAAAAAATTAATTTAAGAAAGATTGGTAAACAACTTATCGGAATCTCTTTAGATGAAACAGTGATGATTGATGATCTGTATGATCTTATCAATTGTTTTGAAAATGATGTTGATCCTGTTCATTTTGAAATGGAGGATGATGCAGCACCGCAGCATATTCCATCATTTGCAAAACGTAACACAAGTTATTTAACGCATCCTGTATTTAATCTTCATCACAGCGAAAGCGAAATGATGCGTTATATAAAATTACTGGAGAATAAAGATCTTTCCCTAAACACTTCAATGATCTCTCTTGGCAGTTGTACAATGAAACTAAATGCTGCAACAGAGATGATTCCATTGAGTTGGAATCACTGGAGCAAAATTCATCCGTTTGTTCCGAAAGAACAGGCAGGCGGTTACCAGCAAATAATAAAAGAACTGGAAGATTATTTATGCACGATAACTGCGTTTGATGCATGCAGCCTGCAGCCAAACAGCGGCGCACAAGGCGAGTATGCGGGTTTGCTAACTATTAAAGCTTTTCATGAAAGCCGTGGTAATGCACATAGAAATGTAATGCTGATACCAATTTCTGCGCATGGCACTAATCCTGCATCTGCAGTAATGGCGGGAATGAAAGTGGTTGTAGTAAAAGCTTTGGAAAACGGTTATATTGATGTAAATGACCTGAAAGCAAAGGCAACACAACATGCTGCAAATCTTGCGGGCATTATGATCACTTATCCAAGCACGTATGGTGTGTATGAAGAAACGGTGAAAGAAATCACAGAGATAGTTCATCAACATGGCGGCCAGGTTTACATGGATGGTGCTAACATGAATGCACAGGTTGGATTGACAGCGCCCGGTTTAATTGGTGCTGATGTTTGTCATCTTAACTTACATAAAACATTTGCTATTCCGCATGGCGGCGGTGGCCCGGGAATGGGCCCAATTTGTTGTAAGCAACATCTTGAACCATTCCTGCCAGAGCATTCGGTAAACGGTGAACTGTCAGCAGTGAACAGTGTTTCTGCGGCTCCTTATGGTTCTGCATCAATTTTACTTATCAGTTATGCATATATAAGAATGCTGGGTAAAAATGGGGTGAGGAAAGCGAGTGAATATGCAATCCTCAATGCAAATTATATGCGTGCAAGATTGGAGAACGATTATGAAATTTTATACTTAGGCACACACGGCACTTGTGCACATGAATTTATTGTTGACCTTCGGCCGTTTAAAAAATCAGCAGAAATTGAAGCAGAAGATATAGCAAAGCGTTTAATTGATTATGGTTTTCATGCACCCACGATGAGCTTTCCTGTTCCCGGTACTATTATGATTGAACCAACGGAAAGCGAAGACAAAGCAGAGCTTGATCGTTTTTGCGATGCAATGTTAAGCATCAGGGATGAAATAAGAAATATTGAAAAAAGTATAACTGATAAAAAAGATAATGCATTAAAAAATGCGCCGCATACGCAAGCTGTTGTTTGTGCTGATGAATGGAATCATGCTTATACAAGAAAGGAAGCTGCATTTCCATTATACTATGTTACGCTGAATAAATTCTGGCCTGCAGTTGCAAGGGTAAATAATACTTATGGCGATCGTAATCTTGTTTGCACATGCGAGCCCGTTAGCGCTTATACAGGTGAAACAGTTGATGAATAAGATTAAAGTTGAATTATCATTTTTATCACTAAAATCATATTCGGATATATTAAGTTTTATAACTTAATTATTTTTTTGGAGTAAGTTTTATCATCAACGTGCAATTGTATAATATATACTCCTGACGATGCGTGATTTAAGTTAACAGGAACGGAATAAGTGCCAACCGAAATATTTCCTTTATTTATCGTTTGAGTAATTTTTCCATTGATGCTAATCACTTGAATAGAAACTTTTGCTGTTTTATCCAACTGTAATTGCACCCACACGTTATTTGAAGGATTGCTTAAAACAGACCAATCAAATTTTGTAAAATCTAAGTTTATTATTGAAGAATAACTAAACTTTCCATCATTATCAATTTGCTTTAAACGATAATAATTTGAGCCGCTTAGTAATTTCGCATCGAAAAAATTATAATTGGTTACCTGTGAAGAATTGCCGTGACTTGTAACAAAACCAATTTTTGTAAAGTTCTGTCCATTTAAACTTTTCTGTACTTCAAACCCTTTATTGTTCATTTCATTTGCAGTGCTCCACTTCAATATTGTTTGATTGTTTTCAATTATACCATCAAAATTTAATAAAGTGATTGGTAAAATATCAGGCGATAATTTTACTATCCAATAGTCGGGAAAACCGTTACCGTGATTACCGGTTACATCTTTATCATTTGAATAAGAATATCCAGCTATAATGTATCCACCATCTAAGGTTTGTTCAATACTATTTGCTCCATCTCCACTTGATCCTCCATAAGTTTGTTGCCACTGAATATTTCCTATATGATCTAATTTCACTATCCAATAGTCTGTACCACCCCTATTGCCATTTACATCGCCATTACTTGAAAGCGATTGTCCTGCTATAATATATCCTCCATCAGAAGTTTGCTGAATACTGTTTGCAATATCATAGTCTGTTCCGCCAAGTGATTTTTCCCATTTAAGATTTCCCGATTTATCTAACTTAACTATCCAATAGTCATATCCTCCATGATTACCTGTCACATCACCATTATTATCAGATGCAGCTCTGCCAGCTACAATGTATCCTCCATCAGAAGTTTGCTGAATACTTGTTGCTTCATCATCACCTAATCCACCTAAGCATTTTGTCCATTGTGCATGCCCTTCACTATTTAATTTAACAACCCAATAATCATAATATCCATGAAAACCCAAAACATCTTTATCATTAGAACTGGTAGTCCCTGCCACAATATACCCCCCGTCTGAAGTTTGTTTAACGCTATATGCTACATCATCTTTCGTTCCACCAAAAGAGTTTTCCCAATCAATATTTCCTTCATTGTTCAATTTAACTACCCAATAATCATTTTGTCCATGATTATGCGAAACATCTCCATTTTTAGAAGCAGATGAACCTGCTATAATAAATCCTCCATCCGAAGTTTGTTGAACACTTTGAGCAGCATCTCCTTCTGTGCCACCGAAAGATTTTTCCCATTTAATGCTTCCTAAACTATCTAATCTTAATATCCAACAATCGCCCGAACCATGATTGCCAGTTACATTCCCATTATTTGAAGACGATTCTCCTGCTATAATATATCCTTCATCAGAAGTTTGCTGAATACAGTATGCATATTCATAGCTGCTGCCTCCAAATAGTTTTTTCCATTGTATATTTTCTGCTTTATCTAACTTAACTATCCAGTAGTCATCATTTCCGTGATTATTTGAAAAGCTTCCACTATCAGAAAAAGAATAACCAGCTATAATGTATCCACTATCAGAAGTTTGTTGTACGCAAGTGGCCAAGTCTTCTATGTTTCCACCTAATGATTTTTCCCATTGAATAACAGGCTGTGATTTTAAACAAGCAGTTGCTGATAAAAAAATAAAAAGTAAAAATTTAATTTTCATGCAAAGGATTTATAAGTTAAAAATTTTCAAAGGACTCACTATTCGCAAATAAATACAAAATATTGAATAATGCAAGGCTGATAAAAAAGATAATGCATTAAAAAATGCGCCGCATACGCAAGCTGTTGTTTGTGCTGATGAATGGAATCATGCTTATACAAGAAAGGAAGCCGCATTTCCATTATACTATGTTACGCTGAATAAATTCTGGCCTGCAGTTGCAAGGGTAAATAATACTTATGGCGACCGTAATCTTGTTTGCACATGCGAGCCTGTAAGCGCTTATACAGGTGAAACCGCAGATGAATAGCATTAATGCAGTACAAGTGTATCTTGTAGTAATATTTTTATATTGTCTCGATGAATACGGCTTCGCCTATTTTGCGACGCAACCGTGCTTAATTGAAATACACAGCCTATAACCCAAAAATTCCTTCGTAATTTTACAGCGCTACAAACCCGGGCTATCGTTCCGATTTTTTTCGGAAAGGAAAGTCCGGACAGCAAAGGGCAGCCCATCATGTGTTAAACATGGCTTTCAGTAATGAAAAGAGAAAGTGCCGCAGAAAATAACCACCGCAAGGAAAGGGTGAAAATGTGAGGTAAGAGCTCACGTTCCGCAATAGCAATATTGCAGAAGGGTAAACCTTGGGCGCTGCAATGCCACATAGAAGTGAGTGGCCCGCTCATGCTTCGGGTAGGCAGCATAGATAAATGATAGCCTAAAACAGAATCCGGCTTACGGGGTTTGTAGTTTTTTTTTGATGACTGGCTTTAACTGCCAGCATAAATAATCAGAGTAATTCCTGCAATAAAAAATAAAAACATTATTGCTAAAAGATTGTTGGTTGATTTTGGAGCATGCTTAAATTCTTTCCATATAAAAACGCCCCAACATGCAGCTACCAATGTTGCTCCCTGACCTAAGCCATAAGATATTGCGGGGCCCGCTTTACCTGCTGCAATCAAATTAAAAGAATTGCCCAATCCCCAGATTAATCCTCCCAATACACCAACCAAATGCGTTCTGAAATTTCCTTTAAAATAATCTTTATAAGTTACAGCAGAACCTGTAATTGGTTTGCGCATTAATATGGTATTGAAAAGAAAATTGCTGATAAAAATTCCAACAGAAAAAATAAACACAGCAGTATAAGGTGTCATTTTACCAATAGCAGGTGATTGAAAATTTTCTATATCCATTGATGCTGCAATAAAGCGATAAAAGAACGACATTAAAATACCTGCAACAACAGAAAGTAAAATCCCTTTTTGAACAGTTGGCTTTGCATCAACATCAGTTATACCTGGCTTTGATTTATTTGCCTTGCTGTATGCAAATGCGTTTAATAAAATTGCAATAATTATAAGCGCAACCCCAAGCGATAAAAAACCTGGGTTGCCTTTTTGGGCAACAGCATAATTCAATATTACACCCAACACCAAAGCAATACCAATACCGATTGGAAAGGCAACGGCTAAACCTGCTTCAGCGATGGCAGCAGAAAATAAAATGTTCGCTGCATTAAAAATTACACCACCAATAAGCGCACTGATAATGTTAGATGAATCAGCTTGCTGAAGATCATTTACAAAACTCCTGCCTTCATTACCCATGCTGCCTAATGTAAATGCTGAAATGATAGAGAACACTAAAATGCCGGTTACATAATCCCAATAAAATAATTCGAAACGCCAGGTTTTTTGTGCAAGTTTTTGAGTGTTAGCCCATGAACCCCAACACAACATGGTGATAAAACAAAAAATAACTGCAAGAGAATAATCGTGAACAATGAACATAGCAATCGGTTTTAATTATTTGAAATTGTAATAATTTTTTGATGTTTGTATAACCTCATAATTCTGTCGTCATGCAAGCACTGACCAAGAAATTTGCTGTAATAATTATTTTGTTGTTGATGCATCTGATTCATTTTCCTTCATTCCGTCAATGGGTTTATCAGTATAATAAATGGCAGAAACATCTTCAATATGATGATCAGCCGATGGATTTAAAATCTTCAACTGTATATTATGTTTGCCTTTTGGCAAATCATAATTCCAGCAAAGTTCATAACGGCGTGTTGTAAAATTTGCAGGCAGTTCAGGCTTTTCAAGCAACTTTGCATCAACATATAATTCAGTGTGAAAAACAAAATCTGAATTACTATTCCCATCTGCAGTTTCACCACGCAAAACAAAACCAGTTCCTTCATAATTGAAACTGATAACATCATTTTTTTCATTCCATTCAACAGGAATTTCTGCAACAGGATATAAACCGTCAAAGCTTTTCTCAAATTTCACTGCAGTTGGTGTTTGTATTTTCATTGAAACATTATCTCCATCAATAGAGCCACCATTATGTTTTATATTTTCCAATGCATGTTTCAAGCTGATGTTGTACACATCATTCAAACTCATGGTTGTGTATTTGAAGTGAATGTCTTCACTTTCTTTTAAACCTTGTTTCCAGTATGCAGGAATTTTATCATAACCAAGCAACGCACCAAGAATACCCCCAACCGTTGAAGGATTGCAATCGGCATCTTGTCCGCAACGTGCAGTTATTTCCAGAGTTTTAGTATAATCTTTATCACCATACAATAAACCCGTTACAACATAAGCTGCGTTTACTTTTGCATCAATATCAAAAGGCTTGAACACACCTTCGGGGCAGCCGACATCATTCGCCCATTTCTTTTGTATATGAAACCATGTTTGTTTCCAATCGCCAGGAAATTGCTTATGCCAATCAATTACATCATGTATACATTGATAAAATTCGCTTTGTTGTGGAATTGTTTTTAATGCTTCATCAATAATGTGATTGATATCAGATGAAATAAAAGTTTGCGTGTACATTGCCCCAACAAAAACGCCACCATACCAGCCATCACCATAATTCATGATATGGCCAATTTTATCGCTGATAGCAGAAGCCGTGTTTGGCATTCCCGGACTCATCAAACCTGCAAAATCACTTTCAATCTGGTAGTCTATGCAATCTGCATGCGGATTGTTTTTCCAGTAACCGCTTTCCGGTGCTTTTATGCCATGCAAAATATTATAACGGCCAGCCTGGTTTGCATGCCACAACATATAACCTGCATTGGCAAATGCATTCGCAAAAGAATCAACCGGCGCATTCAATCCATATTTTTCAAACACATCAACAAAGGTCAGGTCCATGTACAGATCATCATATAAACCAGCATTATTAAGCATGTTGTCTTTTATCAATCCATCATGCCACATGAGTTTTTGATAATCTCCGATGAATGTTCCGTTAAAACGGAATTCATAAGGTCCGCCGAATGTTACACCAATCGTTTGCCCCGCCCAACCACCTTTAATTTTGTCATGTAAAACTTCTTTAGAAATTTTTATTTTAGAAGATTGTTCGAATACATGGCACATTATAAGCATAAAGAATATAAGCAGAATAAATCTTCTCATACAATAATATTTCGCTAATCCTGTAAATCATTTAATCTAGCAAATCCCGGTTCATTTCTATATGGCGCTGATGCCTGCGCTCCTAATCTTGTCACTGATATTGATGCAGCTTTATTTGCAAACAGCACTGCTTCTTTAATTGATTTTTTTTCTGATAGTGCAACTGCTAAAGCTCCATTAAAAACATCGCCGGCTGCAGTTGTATCAACCGCAATTACTTTACTTGTCGCAATTAAATTAAACTCATTGTTCTGATATAACAAAGCACCTTGTTCACCCAGAGTAATAATAACTATTTCAATTCCTTTTGCTGATAAAATTAGTGCCGCCTGTTTTGCTGAATCAATATTATTTACTGGAATACCGGTAAGTATTTCCGCTTCTTTTTCATTCGGCGTAATAATAGAAATTTTACTTAACAGATCATCTGATAATTTACAAGCTGGCGCAGGATTTAAAATTATTTGTATATTTTTTTGCCATGCAATCTTTGCAACATATTCAATCGTTTCTATCGGTATTTCCAACTGAATTAAAATTATATCGGCTTGTTCTATAACAGCTCTTGCTTTTTCTATATCTCCTTTTGATAAAAATCCATTTGCGCCTTGAGCAACTGTAATACAATTTTCACCCTTAGCATCAACATTTATTAAAGCAATGCCAGAAGGATTTTTTTCATCAATAAAAATATACCCGGTATTTATTTTTTCCTGTTTGAATAATTCTATCGCTTGCATGCCAAACACATCATTACCAACTTTTGCAACGAACGTTATAGCGCCGTTTAAGCGTGCAGCAGCAACAGCCTGGTTGGCACCTTTTCCGCCGGCATTCATGAAAAAATTGCCGCCTAAAACAGTTTCACCTGGCGCCGGCAAGTGCTCTGATTTAATCACCATGTCTGTGTTTGAACTTCCTATAACAACGATCATACAACAAAGTCAAAAGTTAGAAGTCAAAATTAAAAAGTGTAGAACCGTATCAATTCAAGCAATCCTTTTTTGAATTATTAATTTTGACTTTTGAATTATTAAAGATTCATCTTCTTCATTTCGTCCACTGCAAAATTTGCTGCTCTTGCAGTTAAAGCCATATACGTTAACGATGGATTCTGGCAGGCATTGGATGCCATACACGCTCCATCAGTTACAAAAACATTTTTTACATCCCATATTTGATTGTGTTCATTTAATATTGAAGTTTGCGAATCTTTTCCCATTCTCGCTGTTCCCATTTCATGTATGCCTAAACCGGGCGCCTGGCCATTATCATAAGCTTCAATGTCTTTAAATCCGGCGCGTTCCAGCATTTCGCTGCCACTGTTTAAAATATCTTTTAGCATGTCCAGTTCATTTGTTTTGTATTCACAGTCAATTTCAAGTTGCGGAATGCCCCATTCATCTTTTTTATCCTTGTTTAATGAAACTTTATTTTCGTAATAAGGCAAACATTCGCCCATCCCTGTCATCCACATATCCCATGGACCGGCTTCAGTCATTTGATCTTTTAAGGGCGCGCCTATTGTATCATCCTTTACATTGCCCTGTCTTCTTGAACCACCGGCTGCAATAGCAAAGCCTCGTATAAAATCTTTTTGCTTATCATCACCTACATTTCTGAATCGCGGAATATAAATTCCTGTTGGTCTTCTGCCATAATAATAACTATCCTGAAACCCTTCATATGAGGCTTCCAAATGGCCGCGATAATTATGATCCATCAAATAATGACCAAGCACATCATTCGTATTTCCCAAACCATTTGGAAATTGATTGGATGTTGAGTTCATTAATATCAATGTTGTATTAATTGTACCTGCGTTCAGAAAAATAATCTTCGCAAAATATTCAGTTACCTGTTTTGTATTTGTATCAATAATGCGAACACCTTTTGCTTTTTTTGTTGATGCATCATACATGATAGAATGCACAACAGAGAATGGCCGCAGCGTTAAATTGTTTGTTGCTTTTGCTGCAGGGATAGAAGCAGAAACACTGCTGAAATAACCGGCAAAGGGGCAACCTCTTGCGCAAAGATCACGATACTGGCAAGGTCCTCTCCCATTTAATCCCTTCGTAAGATTTGCCGTGCGTGAAATGATCACATACCTGCCCAAATAATTTTTTTCTGTTTGTTCTTTAAAATGTTTTTCAATACAATTCATTTCCATTGGCGGCAAAAATTCTCCATCAGGCAAATGTGGAATGCCATCTTTATTGCCGCTTATTCCAACAAATTTTTCAACATAAGCATACCACAGCGCTTTATCAAAAAAAGTATTGGATGAAAATCCGATTAT
>JABDGW010000065.1 GCA_013285855.1 Bacteroidota bacterium | reverse complement strand
GTTTTTAAAACACCGATTGATGGAAATCTTGAAAAGTCCCCATCTCCTGTAAGAATATAAATAATGTTTGAATTGGAAGGATCAACTGCAATATCTGAAACAGCAATGTCAGGCAAGCCATCTGTAAGACATTTCCATGTGCCACCTTCATCAGTTGTTTTCCATAAACCACCGCCTGCGGCGCCGCAAGCTGGACACAAATAAACAACGGAACAGTAAAGAAAAATACAGAATATTTTGATATTGAATTTAAGCCCGGTAATACCAATTACATTTATACATGTACAAAAAATGAAGTTTGCTACAACACAAATTATCATACCAACAGTTTTGTAAAATCAACTGTTGGTGCAAGTTCATCCTGCGTACGTGTTGAATTAACGGTAACACCTGCTGATGCCAATTATGTATATGCAATATATGTTGATACAACCCAAGGATTGTATGGCGTTTACAGATCTGTAAACGGTGGAGCTTCTTTTAAACAGCAATGTGATAATAATCCAAATTATCTTTACAGGGAGCCTTATGTACCCGGAGATGGACAAGGCACTTATGACCTGGTGCTGCTTGCAAATCCATCAAATAAAGATGAAGTAATACTTGGTGGCGTAAGGCTTTGGAAATCGGTGAATGGCGCACAAAGTTTTACAAGAATTGACCCTTCTGCCTATGTTCATGTAGATTATCATTGGGCTGCATGGAACGGCAATAACCTTGTAACCGGTTCTGATGGTGGGGTGTGGGAGTCTAATTCATCGCTTACCGCATTCACTGATAAAAATAAAAACTTAGGAATAACCCAATTTTTTCATCTTGGTGTTGATCCGTTTAATCCAGCCAATTATGGCGGCGGTGCCCAAGATAATGGAATCCTATTAACTACAAACAGCAGCACAAATTTCAATCGTGCAATAATTAAAGACGGCATGGAAGTTATTTATTATCCCTCTTTCGGCGTAATTGCAGCTTCGCAACAAAGAGCAGAGATTCTTATTTCAACTGATGGAGGTACAAGCTTTACTCCAGACAGCCCTGATAAAAACGCCGATGCTGAAGTTAATGCACCGCTGATTCTTACAAAAGACAATATCTTTTATTCATCGGTTGAAGGTGCTTTATATAAAGGCACATTCAGTTCTAAAATAAACTGGACTCGTGTAATTGAAAAAGAGGGGATGGTTTTTCATCAGTGCGCACAATTAGCTTCAGGTGTTTCAACTACAAATCGTTTCTACGCTATTTATCATCTAAAAAAGAAAGGTTATTTTTTAAGATGTGATAACATGCATGATGCTTTGCCTGATTTTTATCAACCTTATACAGCAGATTACAGTGCACAGTTAGATCATTCTTCTGATGTGGAGGTTGACCCTTTAAACTCTTTACATATATATGTTACTTTTTCCGGTTATGGTATTTCACAACATGTTTGGGAGTCGGATAGTGGTGGCACAACTTTTCATGATTTTTCAGGCTCACTGCCTGATGTTCCTGTCTATTGTATAAAACCAGATGGCAGCGACAAGCATGGACTGTATTTGGGAACGGAGATTGGCGTTTTCTTCAGAAATGACGATACAAAAGACTGGATTTTTTACAGTGATGGAATGCCGGTGGTGCAGGTGCGTGAATTGTTTATTGTACCACTTCTTTTTGAATTAAGAGCAGCAACGTATGGAAGGGGCCTTTGGGAATCTCCTTTATATGCAGGGTGTACACAAAATATAACTATTACTAAAAATGATTACAGGAAAGGAGATGATTACGAGCAGGCATCAAACAACATAATTTCAACGGCATTTATTAGTGGCAGTGTTGGTGATACCGTAACCTACAATGCGGGAAATTTTGTAAGGCTTGATACGGGCTTTGAATGTAAAGCAGGTGGTGAATTGCATGCGTTTATAAAAGGCTGCACTGCGTCTTCGAATAAGAAAGAACGCACAGGTATTTATGCAGGAAAATTAAGTGCTGCTGATACTGCCAGTAGCGAATTTAATTTCAGCAATGGTAATGCAAACAATAAATTAAGCAATGCCTCACTCGGTCAAAACATCCCGAATCCGTTTTCAAATTCAACAACTATTAATTACACATTACCGCAGCAATATTCTTCAGCAGAAATTATTGTTACAGATAAAAATGGAAATACATTAAAACAAATAATTCTTTCAGATAATAAAGGTTCGATAACTGTTGATGCATCAACGCTTACGTCAGGCGCTTATCAATATTCATTAATAATTGACGGAAAATTGATTGATACAAAACAAATGGTTTTGATAAAATAAATATTCATTTCAATAAAAAATTATGAAAACAAAATTTTGCTGGCTTATTATTTTAAGCATTTACATTTCTAAACAAAGTGACGCGCAGGATGCCAACACCACATTATCCAATTTAACATCGCCCACTAAAGTAAATGTACATTTATTACCTTCTAAAGACAGTTTGCTTAATCTTGGAAGTGATAGTAAAAGCTGGAGGAATCTTTTTATTAAAGGCAAAATATATTTAGCAGATACGCCAACAATTTATTCAATAAGCAACAGCGATTTTTTTGCCGGACCAAATGCAGGAATTAAACTTAAGTATTTTAATGGTCAAAGAAATACAGGCATTGGTGCAAATGCTTTGTATTATGGTGGCTATTCAAATACGGCAGTAGGCTGGCAATCTCTTACAACAGATTCAACAGGTTATTATAATACAGGTGTTGGTGCTTTAAGTCTTTTATATAATGAGTCAGGAAATGAAAATACGGCTACAGGCAACGGAGCTATGTATAAACTTATTAATGGCAATGATAATACTGCTGCCGGGGCATTTGCATTGCAGGCCAATTTCTCGGGCAATTATAATGTGGCAATGGGTGCATATGCCTTATATAATTGTTACAATAGTAAAAGCAACACCGCCGTAGGTTATCAGTCGTTGTATTTATCTACAACAGGATTTAATAATACTGCATTGGGTTATGGAAGTTTGTATAAATGTACGGGCGGTTTTCAAAACACTTCTGTTGGTTACAATGCAGGCTTAAACGTAACAGGCGGTGATGATAATACTTTTATAGGAACTAATTCAAACTGCGGAAGTACAGGCGATCTTAATAATGCTACCGCCCTTGGTTATGCTGCCACAGTAACTTCAAGCAATCATATCCGCATTGGCAATACAAGCGTTACATCAATTGGAGGGCAGGTAGGCTGGACAAATTTTTCTGATGAAAGAATTAAAACAAATATTAAGCGGGATGTGCCGGGGCTTGCTTTTATTAATTTACTTAATCCGGCTACCTATAATTTTGATTTGAACAAAGAAGAACAGATTTTAAAAATAAAAGATGTTGCTGAGCAAAAAGGAAAATACGATATACAAAAAATAAAATTCACAGGTTTTCTTGCACAGGAAGTTGAGGCAGCTGCAAAAAAAATCAATTATGATTTTAGTGGTGTTGATGCACCTGCAAATGATAAAGATGTTTATGGTTTGCGCTATGCAGATTTTGTTGTGCCACTTGTAAAAGCAGTGCAGGAATTATCTGCGAAGAATGATTCATTGCAAAATCAAAATTTAACTCAACAAAAAATCAACGCTGATTTAGAACAAAGAATAGCAAAGCTTGAAGCAATGATGAATACTTTAAATCAGCCAGCCGTTAATGGTCAATTATCAACTGCTTCTTTATCTCAAAACATTCCGAACCCGTTTTCAAATTCAACAACTATAAATTACAGTTTCATGCAACAATTCAATTCAGCCAAAATAATTATTACAAATAAAAATGGTAATGCAGTTAAGCAAATAAATCTTTCAGCAAATAAAGGAAGTGTAACTGTTGATGCATTGGCATTGGTGAATGGCGCTTATCAATATTCATTGTATGTTGATGAAAAATTAGTTGAAACAAAGCAAATGATAATCTCAAAATAATTTGGACAAACAAGTTGAAGGAGAATTTTATTTTGCCTGCATAATAAAATAAATATTTAAACCCACATACAGTAATAAAAGAACTTGTGCTGTAAGAAAGTCATACCGATTTGCTTTCTTTAATTTATTCTGTTTTACAAGTTGCAGAGACCATGCATTGGCTGCAATGATAAATAAAATAAAAAGCAGCGTGATGCCGTGCAGCATATCTACCAAAGTAAATGTAACAGACTCAGGTAACGAAGCATCTACAATATATTTATTACCAATAACAGCAAACAAAGCACCGACGCTTAAACTAAATCTTGAATCAATACTATCGGCATGAATATAAAAACAGGTATACGCTATAAAAAATGCCACATACATCCCTATAAAAAGTTTCCAGAATAAACCCATTGCATCGCGTTTAATGTTAAGCCGAATTCTAAAAGCGCTGTATTCTGTATGCGGCACGGTTAAGTCTGGATCGCCAAATGTTGTTTCATACGATTTCTTGTTCACAACCATGTGGAAGCTGTCAATCTCCCAGCCGTGTAATGCAAAACGCGGATCATATTGGTTACCCGATGTGTCAGCTTTAAACACCAGTGATTTGGAATCGTACTGCGAATTCTCAATAGAAAGCCTGAGCGTTTGTTTATCAAAAGGAAAATTGGTAATTACCCACGAATCTTTCATTACACACTGCAGTTTCATCAGTATATATATCTCTCCATTTGTAGTATCTGTTGTTGCAAAAGATGTTTCAACTGTTTTTGCGAGTGGTATTTCAAGATTGTGTAAAAAATCAAAGTCCCAGTTTTTATATTTCAACCACAGCCAAAAATCAACAGTATACTCCTGTTGTTTGAAATCAATATCATGAATACTGGTGATATAAATTCCGGTAAGTACTGTATCCGGTGTTGAATTTTGTGCATGTAATGCTGAAGCAATAAAACAGCAAATGATGAAGAAGATACTAAACCGTATTTTTCCCAAAATTTTATTTATTAAAGCGGTTAAGATAG
This sequence comes from Bacteroidota bacterium, assembly GCA_013285855.1. Taxonomy (GTDB): domain Bacteria; phylum Bacteroidota; class Bacteroidia; order Chitinophagales; family Chitinophagaceae; genus Parafilimonas. The sequence continues at coordinate 11,505 of JABDGW010000065.1, read as the reverse complement.
AAAATAATTTTTCAATTTATAAACTAAGCTAACGTGCAAAATGTCTTTTTCAAACAATAAATTACCCTTATCTTAACTGCTAAGCCAGAATTTTTCAGAAATTGCTTACTCCAATATCTTATAAAATCCATATGAGTCCGAAACAAGTTGTATGGCTTGATTTTGATTACAAAAACAAGCATTATGAAGGAGAAGCCATCGCTGCTTCTGCAACCAATAGTCTGCCGCCTGCCTTTGATATTTATTTCGATAATGAATACAATGGTACCATCAGCAAGCAACAAGATTGCTGGATAGTTGATAATTATTTAGAGGAAGGTATCGCAAAAATTATAAGCAGAAAATTATTCTCGTTTTTAATGCGTGAGTTGCAGGATTAAAATTAGTAAGCTGTTTATTTTTTAAGAAGATTTTGCTTCACATAAGCAATACTCTTGGTAATGCTGTCAAACGGATCACCAGGAGTTTTGTCCTGTTCAACAAAGAAATATTTAAGGCCTGCTGTATCGGCATATTTAAAAATGTGCTTAAAATCTATAGTGCCATTACCTACTTCAGTAAAAGAATGTTCAGGTGTATTGTCCATATCTTTTATATGCCATAAAGGAAAACGTCCTGGGTGAGATTTAAACAATTCAACAGGATCGTGACCAGCCTTGGTTACCCAATACAAATCAACTTCAAACTTTACAAGATCTTTATTCGTATTGTTAAGCAATATATCATAAGGAAGCTGATTATCATCTTCTATAAATTCAAAATCGTGATTGTGATAACATAACTGGATACCGGCTTTTTTACAAACTTCTCCTGCCGTGTTTAAATATTCTGCGAGCTTTTTATAATGATCAATTTTGCCGCGTTCTGAAGGTGCAAGCCAGGCGCAAACCATATACTTTACACCAACTGTTTTTGCATCGTCCACAGCTTTATTCCAATCATGCAAAATTGTTCCCATAACATCTTTACCATTTTCCTGCTCCTCTCCTAACCTGTAATGGCTGCTGGGCATAATCAGCTTGTTTTTCTTAAGCAGGTCGGCAAAAATTTTTGCATCCATACCGTAAAACATTTCTGTGCCTGTGTATGTTGCTCCTTCTACAGAATTGTAACCAATTTGTGCAACCTTCGCTAATGTAGCTGCAGGATCTTTTTGCATTGCATCTCTTACTGTATATAACTGCAGGCCGATGTAAGAATGATCAAAATAAAAAAAAGAGGGTTTCATTATTAATGCGGCAGAAGCAAGTGAAGTAGTTTTTATGAAAGATCGCCTGTTGGTCATATTGTATAAATTAATCGTTAGTAATTGTACTAAAGTAAATGAATATTTTATAAAAGCAGGAACTTAAAAATATTTTAATTCTTCACATAAATAATGCCGTCTTTCATTACAAGTTTCGTATTTCTTACGTCATGAATATTTGCTGATGGATCACCATTTACAATAAGTATATCGGCAAGCAAACCCGGTTGTATGCGACCAACTGTTTGATTTATTTTAAACACATCAGCATTCACTGAAGTTGCAGAACGCAATACATCAATTGGTTTCATTCCATATTCAACCATCATCTCCATTTCACGCGCATTATCTCCATGTGGAAATACGCCAACATCACCACCCATACAAATAATAACGCCGGCCTTTAAAGCATCAGCAAAACTTTTACGTTTTGTTTTTACACTTTCCGGTTCTTCATCAATGCCTTTTCGCCAGCCTTTGTATTGAGCAATTGCATCTGTAGCGGCAAGTGTTGCACAATATGCAATACCTTTTTGTTTCATCATTTCAAATAATTCAAACGTACCATTATCACCATGTTCAATAGTTGTAACACCGGCATTTATAGCGCGGCGCATACCTTCTGCTGTTGTTGCATGAACAGCTACAATTCTTCCGCTGCTGTTAGCAACTTCTACTGCTTTCTTCAACTCTTCTTCTGTGAATGTTGGCTCTGCTTCATTATTTACACCCCAACGATAATCTGCATACAACTTTACAACATCAGCGCCTTTACCAATTTGATTGCGCACTTCTTTTATCAAAGCATCTTCACCATCTGCTTCTGCAGCACCTTTAATAATATCAATTTCACCTTTCAACTTCGGACCATAACTTCCTGTAACAACAATAGCTTTGGTAGCGCACAACATTCTTGGACCGGGGATAATTCCTTTTTCAATTGCCTGTTTTAAACCAACATCATCGTAACCTGCACCTTCTGTTCCTAAATCACGGACTGTTGTAAAGCCTGCAAACAATGTAGCTTTTGCATGAACAACTGCTCTTGCCACACGCTCTGCATCTGATTCTTTTAATACCTGGTCATCCCAACTTGTTTCATTGTAAGGATGCAAAAAAAGGTGACTATGACCTTCTATTAATCCCGGCAATAAGGTGCAACTTTTCAGTTCAATAATTTTTGCACTCGATGTGTTGGAAATATTGCTTCCTGTTGCAACAATTTTATTTCCTTTAACCAACACTTGCCAGCCTTCATGCATTTGCTCGCCATCAAAAACACGGTCTGGTTTTAAAAGATAAATACTATCGTTTGTTTGAGAAAAAGCGAAAGTGCAGCAACAGCAAAAAATAAAAATGAAAAGAGGTTTTATATATTTCATAGAATATAGTTGGCAGATTATCTTCCAAACATCTTCAGCAATTGCTCATCATTAAACTCAACAAAAACAGGATTACCATTTGGTGCAACAGAAGGCATATCGCAATTGAATAATTCTTCTACCAGTATTCTCATTTCCTTGTCCGTTAAAGATTGCCCGGCTTTAACAGCCTGCTGCCGCGCCAGGCAGTGAATTAATTTTTGTCGTTGATTGAATTTTAATTCACTGCTGAAATGTTTATATTGTTCAAGCAATAATTCTGCAGAATGTTTTTCATTGCCGCTCAATACATCTGCAGGCACGCCTTGTATTATGAAATTGTTTTTGCCAAACAATTCAATGTTATAACCTAACAATAATAAATCAGGCAAAAGTTCATGCAGTAAAGCAGCATCCTGCGGAGATAATTCAAGTGTTACGGGAAATAAATTGTGTTGTGTTACCACCTGCCTGTTTTGAATATTTGCAGTATATCGCTCAAATAAAATTCTTTCATGAGCATGCTGTTGATGAATAAGCAAAAATTTGTTATTAGCGGCAGATGCAACAATATAAGTATTAAGAAGCTGGCAATTAACGGATGGAAGCTGGCTGGCATTTGAATAAAGCGAAGTTTCAATTTGCGGCCGCTCAACACTTAGCTGTACGCTTTCATTTGTTAACCTGCTTTCATAAAAATCTTTCCAGTTTTTTAATCCGGTGCTTTCAGTGGGTTCAATAAAATGTGCCTGGTTTTTTTGAGAAAACTTTTTATACAATTCAGAAGCGGTTACAGTTTCCTGCTTTTGTTGTGTGAAAGGTTGAGACACAGCTTCTGTTTGCATAATATCTGCATTCAAACTAAAATCAAGCGAAGGTGAAATACTGAATTGTGCCAGGGCATGTTTGATAGCAGCCTGAACAAAAGCATACACAATTTTTTCATCTTCAAATTTTATTTCCTGTTTTGTTGGATGCACATTAATATCAACCTGCGATGGATCAAGATCAATATATAAAGTATAGACAGGGTAACTGTCTTTTGGAAGTAAAGCATCAAAAGCAGAAGTGACCGCATGATTTAAATAAGCGCTTTTGATAAAGCGGTTATTCACAAAAAAATATTGATCGCCCCGCGTTTTTTTTGCAGCTTCAGGCTTACCTACAAATCCATTTATATCTAAATAATCTGTTGTTTCTTTTACCGGAACAAGTTTAGTATTGTATTGATTGCCCAGCAATTGTAAAAAACGTTGTTTATAATTGCCGGCTTCTAAATAAAAAACCTGCTGCTCATTGCTTGTAAGCGAAAAAAATATGTTTGGAAAAGGAAGCGCAACGTGAATAAATTCATCAATGATATGCCGCATTTCTGCAGGGTTGCTTTTCAGGAAATTGCGGCGTGCAGGCACACTAAAAAAAAGATTTTTCATACAGATATTTGTGCCTGCTGCACATGCACAAGCTTCCTGCTTTCGTACGATGCTGTTATCAATTTCAATAAAGGTTCCTATTTCATCTTCCGGCCTGCGTGTTTTTAATTCAATCTGTGCAACCGCTGCGATAGAAGCAAGTGCCTCACCACGAAATCCCATAGTGCGGATATGAAAAAGGTCTTCAATATTTTTAATTTTACTGGTAGCGTGGCGCTCAAAACACATGCGTGCATCTGTTTCGCTCATGCCTTTGCCGTTATCAATTACCTGTATTAATGCCTTGCCGGCATCTGTTATATATAATTGAATAGAAGTTGCACCCGCATCCACTGCATTTTCAAGTAACTCTTTTACAGCGCTTGCTGGCCGCTGAATTACTTCGCCTGCTGCTATCTGGTTTGCTATATTATCCGGCAATAAATTAATGATATCAATCACAGAATCTCCTTCTTCGTTTGTGTAAAAATAGAATTATTGTATCAATGCAATAAAGCAGTTTTTTTATACCTGTTTATAATATATCTTTTTAAATTTTTGTTACTGAATGCTTTAAAGCTTCGACTAATAATTTGAAACACCGCTAATTTATGATCGCTAAAACCAATGAAAACATTAAACTAAAAAAAGCTGAAAGCTTTTTTGATTATTGGCACTTTAATGAAATTGATATACCTGTACAAGCTGTTTCAGAAAAGATAGCTGAAAAAATAGCCAACAAAATAAGGCTAAGACAAATTTGTGAAGAACTTCCTGACCATTGTTTTCAATTATTATTCATTAGCTGACAGTAATTTTTTATGATCTTGTGTACAAAACAAGTAGTGAAAAAATTTATACCTGTTTTATTAATTGTAATGGCTGCCTGTAGGCCATCATTAAATAAAAATGTGGAAGATGCAATGAAGCAATACGATAACCAGATATTGCATACAAACGCAAAAGGTATAGCTGCAATGTTTACACAGGATGGTGAAATGGGCTCTCCGGGCGGGAGAACAATTCATGGACGTGACAGCATTGAAAAATTTCTTGGGCAGTTTGCCGGAATTAAGGTGGAAGAACAAAAAAGCACAACAGATTCCATACGCAGGTTTGGCGATACAGCTTTTCAATATGGAAAATATTACCAGCGTGCTATTGTAAATAATACCAGGGCAGAGATACACGGAATGTTCCAGGCAAACTGGCTTATTGAACCCGATGGAAAATTAATGTTGAAAAGAATGAGTGCGTGGGCTACAAGTAATAATTAGTTGAGGAAGTTCTGAGTTCTGTGTTTTGAGTTCTGAGTTTAGAAACTTAAAACTTCAAACTCAAAACTTAAAATTCCAAATTCATCCTTCCCAAATTTCATCTTTTCCTTCAAGCCAAAGTTTTACAGATTCTGTTGTTACAGATTTTGGCCTTTCAAGCGGAAAGCCTAAAACCCTGTCCCAGCAAAGGCTTGCCAGCACACCTAATGCACGACTTACGGCAAACAATACCGTATAAAATTCGTATTCAACCAATCCGTAGTGAACCAATAATGCACCGCTGTGTGCATCAACATTCGGCCATGGATTTTTTATTTTTCCCAGGCTTTGCAGAATAGGTGGAACAGCTTCATAAATATTCCATACGGTTTGTACCAGCGGATCATCAGGCATGTGTTTTTTGCCAAATTCCATTTGTGCTGTAAAACGCGGGTCTGTTTTGCGCAACACTGCGTGGCCATATCCCGGAACAACCTTACCTTCTTTCAATGTTTTTCTTACGTAAGTAACAATCTGTTCTCTGGAAGGTGTTTTAGTATCCAGTTCTCCCTGCATTTCAAATATCCATTTAATTACTTCCTGGTTAGCTAAACCATGTAGCGGGCCTGCAAGGCCATTCATACCAGCAGCATAAGATAAATAAGGATCACTTAATGCAGACCCCACGAGATGTGTTGTATGTGCTGATACATTGCCGCCTTCATGATCGGAATGAATGGTCATGTACAGGCGCATAAGCTCTTTAAAACTATCATCTTCAAAACCCATCATGTGCGCAAGATTTCCTGCCCAGTCGAGCAATCCGTTAGGATTTATATGCTGGTTATTTTTATATTTTCTTCTGTACACATAAGCTGCAATACGCGGCAGGCGGGCGATCAAATCCATTGAATCATCAAATACTGCAGCCCAATGATCTTTTTTACTCATTCCTTCTGCATATTCTTTTGCAAAATGACTTTCTGTTTGCAATGCCATTACGCCGGTTACAAACATCGTCATGGGATGCGCAGTTAATGGCAATGCATCAATAGTTGCAAACACATGATTTGGAACATGGCTTCTGCGCTGCCATGTTGATGTAACGTGATTTACTTCATCAATGGTTGGCAATTCGCCAATAAGTAATAAATGAAAAAGGCCTTCTGGTAAAGGCTCAGTTCCATTATTTGCTTTAGGAAGTTTTTCTCTCAGTTCAGGTATGGAATATCCGCGGAAACGAATACCTTCCTGCGGGTCTAATAAACTTGTTTCTGTAACTAGCCCGGTAATGCCGCGCATACCCTGGTATACCTGCGCAAGCTTTACTTCACCAATTATTTCATTGCCGTGTTTAGCAATTATCGCCTTTATTTCTGCAACTGCAACATCGGCTTTCTCTTTAAACCTGTCTTTTAAAACTCCCATGAATTACTATTTATATGCGAAATATTATTTGATATTTTTTGAACAAGTCCAATTCATTTATAATTACTGCATTTGAGAGCTTAATTTATTATAAGACGAAGGCTAATGCAGGCGGCTAAAGATACCAAACTTCATACTTTAAAATATACTTTCAACTGAAATAATAATGAATTTTTATTTAGGTGCTTTGCGATAAAAATATACAGCAACAAACGCAAATATTATGTTGGGTAACCATGCCGCAATTAGTGGGGGAAGATTTCCTTTTGTTGAAAAGATAGTTGAGAATCTATCCATTAAAATAAAGATTGCACCTGCAACAAAACCTATGGCAATATGTGCACCGCTGCCGCCTCTTACTTTGCGGCTGGCAATAATAGCGCCGATAAGTGAAAGAATTAACACGGAAAATGGTGTGGCCAAACGGCGGTCTTCTTCCACCTCAAGCGTATTTAAACCTTCAGTGCCGCGCAACTCCTGCGCTTGTATATATTGATGAAGCTGCGGTGTATTAAGCTTATCTTTTGCATATTCATCCCGACTTAAATCAATCGGCTTAAAATTGAAATTGAGCGTTAAATTTTTTTGTGTTTTTACAGTTTCCTTTAGCCCATTTATATGTCGTTCAACTATATTTTTAAGCTTCCATTTTCTTGCAGCAGTATCCCATTGTATAGATTCGCAACGGAGGTTATACACAAGCCCGTTATTAAAAATACGATGCATAAAAAAAGGGCCGCCAAATTTTGATAAAGTATCATAATTGCGTATACCTGCATAAGTAAATGAATCAATTCTAAAATAAACATTGCGCTGATAGTTCTCAACCAGCGGATCATAAGTAGAATTCACTTTTATATATTTTGCTTCAAAGCCTGTATATTTTACATTGGCTATGGGAATTACAAATGCCAGTGAAAACATAAGCAGTAACGCCAGCAAACCTCCGCCAAGCCAGTAGGGCAAAAGAAACCTGTTATAGGTAGTGCCGGTAGCAAGTATTGCAATTATTTCACTGCGGCCGGCCATTTTTGAAGTAAAAAAAATTACCGCTATCAATACGAATAAAGGAAATAGCAAAGCATCTATAAAAGGAATAAAACCGAGATAATACTGGATGAATATCTGACCTGCCGTTAAAGGAGTTTTTGCGAAATCGTCTGTTTTTTCGCTGATATCAACTACAACAGCAATAAGTGTGAACAGAAACACGCAAAAGAAAAATGTTACAAGAAATTTTTTGAGTATATACCAGTCAATTATTTTCAAAACAAATTATTTACTATGTACGTAAGTGCGTATTGAACAAAAATAGAGATAAGTTTATATGATGAAGCGTTAATAAGTTGATTACAGGATTTGTAATTGATATTAACATTAAAATGTTGAAACAAAACATTGAGACTTTTTATAATCGTTGTTTAAATTGTTCTGTCATTATTTTTTTCCATGATGCAAAACTGCCTTTAATAATTTCATTTCGCGCTTCATTCATCATCCACATATAAAAAGAAAGATTTTGCATGCTTGCAATAGTTAAACCAAGCAATTCATTGGCTACAAATAAATGCCGCAAATAAGCTTTCGAATAATAATTGCTTACCTCATACGGCAAGCCTTCATCAATTACAGAAAAATCTGTTGCCCATTTTTTATTTTTTATATTGATGATGCCCTGCGTTGTAAACAACATACCGTTGCGGCCATTGCGTGTGGGCATTACACAATCAAACATATCAATACCCAAACTAATGCATTCCAAAATATTCCATGGCGTACCAACACCCATTAAATAACGCGGTTTATCTGCTGGTAAATTTGCGCAGCAAAGCGCGGTTATATCATACATTACTTCTTCAGGTTCGCCAACACTTAAACCGCCGATTGCATTTCCTTCAGCATTTTTTGATGCAACATATTCACAGGAAATTTTTCTAAGATCATGGTATTGATTACCCTGCACTATAGGAAAAAGATTTTGTTCATAGCCATATAAAGACTGCGATTCATTTAAATGATTGATGCATCTGTCAAGCCAGCGTTGCGTTAATGACAAACTATTTTTTGCATAAGCATATTCACTTTCTCCAGGCGGGCATTCATCAAATGCCATAATAATATCAGCACCAATATTGCGTTGGATATCCATCACTTTTTCAGGTGTAAATAAATGCCTGCTGCCATCAATATGGCTTTGAAATAAAACGCCTTCTTCTGTAATTTTTCTGCTTTGTGCCAACGAAAAAACCTGGTAGCCGCCACTGTCTGTGAGGATAGGTTTATTCCAATGCATAAACTTATGCAAGCCGCCTGCACTGTTAAGAATATCTGTTCCCGGCCTTAAATACAGATGATACGTATTGCCTAAGATTATTTGTGGCTTAATATCATTCGTTAACTGTTGCTGGGTAATGGCTTTTACTGAACCTGTTGTGCCAACCGGCATAAACACAGGTGTTACAATTTCTCCATGCGATGTGGTAATTTTTCCTGCCCTGGCTTTTGAAACATCATCCTGGTTTTCCAAATAAAACTGAAGCGACATGCTGCAAATGTATAAGCTAAAACATGAATGTATTTGATTGAAAAAAAATGCCAATCAAAATTGCGATGACTGCGAAGTGGGCTGTGCTTGTTCTCTCATTATGAATGAATATAAATTCAGTTAATAACAACCCAAATTCTTTAAGACGAATGAGAAAAGCATTAGGTATATTTGACAGACAATAATCATTACGCTCCTTATTCTTCTCCATTCTGCCAGCAACTAAATGGCTTGCCTCAGGACTGAATGCTTTATTTTTTAATAATTTAAAAAAATATACAAAATGAAAATTGCATTTAGAGTGCTTACAACAGCCATGCTATTTACCTTGTTAATAAACAAGGTTATGGCTCAAAATACATTTCCGGCCAATGGCAGTGCCGGTATTGGCACTACTACTCCTAATGTTTCTGCCGCGTTGGAAATTAAATCTACAACACAGGGATTATTAATTTCCAGGATGACAAAAAATCAGCGTGATCTTATTTCAGTACCTGCAACCGGATTAATGATTTATCAAACAAACAGTACACCTGGATTTTATTATTATGATGGAACCAAATGGGTTGCGGTTATACAAAAAATAAAAGCGTGGTCTTTAACAGGCAATGCAGGCACAGATTCTTCTTTAAATTTTATAGGGACTATTGATGCGCAACCTCTCACATTCAAAGTAAATAATCAGAAAGCCGGTCATCTTGATTATGCTTCTCCTGCAAATACAAGTTTTGGGTACCAATCTTTGAACCTTATTACATCCGCAATAAATAATGCAGCTTTCGGTTTTCAAACACTTAGTGCCAACACTGCAGGCTATTCAAATACAGCTATAGGGTATAAGGCTTTATTACAAAATAATATTGGCTACGAAAATGTGGCTATAGGCAATCTTTCCCAGTCCGGAGTTGCAGGATCTTCCAGCGGATACGATAATGTTTCTGTAGGCAACCTGGCAATGAACGGAATAACAACCGGTAATTCAAATACAGGAGTTGGTAATGGTTCATTAGGTGGTATTACTTCAGGGAGCTTAAATATAGGTATTGGTGCGGGAGCCAATGACGGCATAAGAAAAGGCAATGAAAATGTTTCCATTGGTTTTTGGGCAGGACGGACAAACGACTCAGCTAATAATAATGTAGCTATCGGTTCAAAAGCTGCTTATTATAACAGGAGAAATAATACTACTGCTGTAGGATACCAGGCTCTTTACTATAATAGTTATGGAAGTTCAAGCCTAACAGAAGCTATTGGTAATACTGCTGTTGGCGACCACTCTTTATATCAAAATACTACCGGAAATGATAATACGGCCAATGGTGCTTATTCATTATATCTTAATACATCAGGCAACTATAATACAGCTACCGGTTATTATGCATTATTTTCCAATACTTCCGGTTATCAAAATGCAGCAAATGGTTTAGATGCACTGAGCAGCAATACAAGTGGCGCAAATAATAGTGCAATTGGTTATGATGCATTATACAATAATACCACTGCAAGTACCAACGTTGCTGCTGGAAGTTATTCACTCTTTACTAATACTACCATAGGAGGGCTTACTGCAATTGGCTACTCTGCGCTTTTTGCCAACACTACGGGCACTCAAAATACTGCTACTGGGTTTAATTCGCTTTTTAAAAATACTACGGGCAGCAGCAATACAGCCACGGGATACGAAGCGCTTAATTCCAATACAACAGGATATTCAAATACTGCCGATGGATATCTTGCACTTAATTCTAACACCATAGGATATTATAATACTGCAAGCGGGATAGTGGCACTTTTCTCAAATACAAGTGGGATCGGCAATACTGCTGTTGGTTATGCCGCACTTAACGACAACAGTTCCGGATATTATAATACAGGAACAGGCCAGGGTGCGCTTTATAACAACACAACAGGTCAGGGTAATACTGCATTTGGATATGGTGCCGATGTTACAGCAGGCAATTTCACGAACGCTATGTCGCTTGGGTTCTTCACATCAGTTAATGCATCAAACAAAGTTGAAGTAGGTAACGCAAGTATTACAAGTATTGGCGGAAATGTAGGCTGGACAAGCTTTAGCGATGGCAGGTATAAACAAAACATCAGACAAAATGTACCAGGCCTTGAATTTATAAATAAGCTTACTCCTATTACTTATACACTTAATGCAAATGCAATTGAATCCAAACTGCATGCTAACGAAAGTAATATGAAAACGCAGGATGGTAAGTCATTGCCAAACCCTTTAAATGATCCTGTA
>JABDGW010000064.1 GCA_013285855.1 Bacteroidota bacterium | reverse complement strand
CTTTGTTTTGCAATAGCTGCCACATTGTTCAACGAATCCTGTATCCGTTGTTGTTCTTTTTGCTTTGCAATAGCAGCAACATTTGCTAGAGAATCATTGATCTCTTTTTGCCGTTTCTTTATAAAAGCATCAGCAGCTTCTAAAGAATCTTTTACCCGTTGCTGATTTCTTTGGTTAGCGATATTTAATGAATCAGTAATTTTTTGCAACCTTTTTTTTGCAATTGCAATAGCTTTTCTTACTGAATCTTCGTTTACTTTAGGTTGGTCAGGATCAGCAGCAATAATAATATCAGGCTGCTTTTTTATGCAAGGTGTGTAAAACGCAATGTCTGAAGACGTTCCGTAAAGATCTACAAGATAACGTTGCATTGTTGTATCATAATCACACAATAACCTGTAATAAACAGATACACCATCGCAATTTTGCTGGCAGCCGGAAATTAGTGATTCTATGGCTGTTGTGAAAAAGCGTCAACAGCAAATACAGGACTCTTTAGCAACCGTTGCTGCTATTACAAAGCAAAAAGAACAACAGAGAATAAAAGACTCTTTAAATAATGCGGCATTGATTGCAAAGCAGCGGCAGCAACATATTGACGACTCAACAAAGAATGCCATTGCGCTTGCAAAAAAACGGCAGCAGGAAATTGATGACTCTTTGGTTGTTGTAAAAAAAAGACAGCAATTCGTAGCAGATTCCATTAAAATGGCAACAACGGCAGTGGTTGCTAAGAATGCGCCGGGAAGCACTGACACAGCAAAAATTTCTACCAAAAAAGCATTGGAAACAAGAACCAATGTATTGCTTCAAACATATCATATTTCAACACCTGATATTTTGATAGAGCTGTTTGATAATGCTCAAATAGATGGAGACAGGGTTAGCGTTTATCACAACAATACTTTGATCGTAAATAATAAAATGCTTTTAAAAGATCCTATAACTTTTAAAATTCATGCTGATACTGCTAACCGTTTGCATGAGTTTGTTATGATTGCTGAAAATCTCGGAACCATTCCGCCAAACACAGCGCTGATGCGTATTACAGTGGGTACGCAGGTATATAAATTAGGTGTAAGAACAGATCTTCAAACCAATGCAAAAATTGTTTTTTATTATGATGGTAATTAATGTTGCACGCAAGCCTGCAAGTTGTACATAAAGAAGCCGAGAAATATCTTTTGCTTCTTTGCGAAACCTTTATGTTTTTGCGGAAAAAAATATGCTGTTATTTATTATCAACTGCATGCAACAGAATCAGTATTTTTGAATGGGTGGCGATGGAATACTGTTTGAATTAATCATAAACTGTTTTATTTATATACCTCCAATAATTCAATTGCTTCCATTGCTTCTTTCACATCATGCACACGTAAAATATTTGCACCATTTAATAAAGCAATTGTATTTAAAACAGTAGTTCCATTCAATGCTTCATCAGCAGTTATGTTCAGGGTTTTATACACAGTTGCTTTTCTTGAAAGCCCTGCCAGTATTGGTTTTTCAAGCATTTTAAAAATGGAAAGATCTTTTAATAATTGAAAATTATGCATGATAGTTTTTCCAAAACCAAAACCAGGATCGATAATTACATCATTAATATTCTGCAGCCTGCATTGTTCTGTTTGCTGAATAAAAAAATCAAGTATTTCGCGTGTTACATTTTCATAAACAGGATCTTTCTGCATGGTTTCCGGTGTGCCTTTAATATGCATACATACATAAGGCACACTTAATTTGCCAACTGTTGCCAGCATATTTTCATCCATTGTTCCGCCGCTTATATCATTCACAATTGATGCACCTGCAGCAACAGCCTGCTCTGCAACGATTGCATGGTATGTGTCAACCGAAATAAATGCAGCCGGAAAATTTTTATTTACAGATTCAATAACAGGCAGCACTCTTGCGGCTTCTTCATCAACAGGTAATCTTGTGCTTTGCGGCCTTGTGCTTTGGCCGCCAATATCTAAAATAGTTGCACCTTCTTCCAGCATTTTTTCGGCTTGTTGCAAAGCTGCTTCTTCAGTCTGCAAACGACTTGTTTTGTAAAACGAATCGGGCGTAATATTTAAAATGCCCATTATAATGGGTTTATTAATTATAAGCAATCTTCCGTTGCAGTTAAGTGTAAACATTAGTTTGTTTAATTATTTTTGATGCGTTACAAAGTTAGGAAAGGTGAAACGTGAAAGGTGAGAAGTAAGATAAAGCATCAAAAATATTAAATGTGACCACAACAGAAAACCAGTTTGATAAAACGATTGAAAATTGTAAATCTATTTTTGTAAAAAAGACAATTGATTACGGAACGGCGTGGCGTGTGCTGCGCACCATTTCAGTGGTTGATCAAATTTTTATTAAAACTTTGCGTATAAGAAACATTCAAAGTCTATCAGAGAGAAAAGTTGATGATGATGTCTCAAGTGAATTTGCCGGTATTATAAATTATGGAGTGATAGGGTTAATTCAACTGCGTTTGCAAAATCCTGTTGTGGAAGAACTTTCGGTACAGGAAGCAAGTGATTTTTATGATAAAGCTGTGCTTGAAGCAAAAAATATTTTACTGAATAAGAATCATGATTATGGCGAAGCATGGCGGGAAATGAGCCAGGAAAGTTTTGTTGATCTTATATTGATGAAGCTGTTGCGTGTGCGCCAAATTTTAAATAACGATGGAAAAACATTAATAAGTGAAGGCATTGATGCGAATTATATTGACATAATTAATTATGCTGTGTTTGCATTAATACTAATTGATGAAGGGAAACATAATGCTTAAGCTAAAAGCCAAAAACATATGACTGCATATAAAAAAAATACTTTGCTGGCTATTCGCTGGATAGTTGGCCTGCTTTTTATTTTCAGCGGGTTAATTAAAGCAAATGATCCGTTGGGTTTAAGCTATAAAATGCAGGAATTTTTTGAAGCCTGGAACTGGTATTTTTTTAATGATTACACACTGGCTTTTTCGCTTATCATGAATGTATTTGAAGTGCTGGCAGGTGTTGCTGTAATCATTGGCTGGCGCATGAAATTATTCAGCTGGCTTTTATTGTTGCTGATAGTTTTTTTTAGTTTTCTTACAGGTTATGCATTGTTTTCGGGTAAAATTAAAACCTGCGGTTGCTTTGGCGATTGCCTTCCATTATCACCTGCACAATCATTTACAAAAGACCTTATTTTATTTGCGTTGATACTAGTCTTATTTATAAACAGAAAAGCAATATATTCTTCTGTAAGGTCAATTACAGCGATCACACTTTTGGCTTTATGTGTTCTATCCATAAGCGGTTTGCAGGCTTATGTAATGAAATACCTGCCTGTAGTTGATTGTCTTCCTTATAAAAAAGGAAACAATATTTTGAAAGAAATGCAGCCGCCGCCAAATGCAATACAGGACAGCGTTGTAATGATTTTTAAATACAGAAAAAATGGAAAAGTGCTGGAATATACGATGGAAAATCTGCCTGCTGATCTTGATTCAAGCTATGAATTTATTGACCGTACAGATAAACTTGTGCGTAAAGGAAATGCAACGCCGCCCATTGCTGATTTTGCTTTATTTACTTTAAATGAAACCGATACTACAGATACTTTGTTGCATTCAAACAATGAATATGTGATGCTGTTTGCAAAAGATTTCAGCACATTTAATAAATGGTATAACGATGATTTCAAAAGTATTTTCAGGGAGCTTCAACAAAAAAATATTCCTTTATTTATAGTTACTGCCGATAAACAAAATGCTGAAAAAGTTTTGAACGCAATTCCCGGCATTCAAATATTATTATGCGATGCAACAGTTATAAAAACTGCGGCACGTGTAAATGCTACTTATTTTGTAATGAATGGCGCTAACATCATTTCAAAATTCAGCTATGTTGATGCCTATAAATTTTTATAAAAAAGAATAATGATAAAGGCTTTTCATTATTCTTTTTGCTTTAAAACGTGTAAGGATAATTAATAAGTTGCACGTCATTTCCGCGAACGTGGAAATCTCATACTCATTACAACTATTTTCAAAATAAAAAAGCAGCCCTAAAGCTGCTTTCGATTTTATTTAAATAAAGTTGATTAAACTTTCTTTTTCGCATCAGTGTTGCCGCTTCCCAAAGCTCTTCCTCTTCCAAAATCAACCAATATCGGCGCCGCAACAAATATAGATGAGTATGTACCGGTGATAACACCAATCAGCATGGCAAATGCAAAGCCTCTTGTTACCTCACCACCAAAGATGAAGAGAATTAAAAGCGTGAGGAACACTGTAAGTGATGTCATCACTGTTCTGCTTAATGTTTGATTGATCGCTTTGTTGATAATCTGCTCTTTCGATTCGCCTTTCATCAATCTTGAATCTTCACGAATACGGTCATACACAATAATGGTATCATTCATTGAGAAACCAATTACCGTTAATATGGCTGCAATAAAATACTGGTCAATTTCAAGCGGAAAAGGAACGGCCTTTCTTAAGAAACTGAATACAGCTAATGTAACGAGCACATCATGCAATAAAGACACAATAGTTCCTAATGAATATCTCCAGTCGCGGAAGCGAACGAATATGTACAAACAAATAACTATGATGGCTATAATGGTAGCTTTTTCAGCGCCATGCTTTAATTCTACTGATATAGAAGGCAAAACTTTTTGCGAAGCCTGTTTATATTTTGTTTGAAAAGTATTATAAGAAGTTCCTGCAGGTAAAAAGTTTTTTAATCCTGTATATAAAGTTTTCTCAACAGTTGAGTCAACATTTTGACCCGGCTGATTGATAAGGTATGCAGTTGTAATATCTAACTGGTTGGCGCTTCCTACTGTTTTAATAATCGGAAACTCGCCAAACACAGGTTTTAAAGC
The DNA here is from genome assembly GCA_013285855.1 of Bacteroidota bacterium. Lineage (GTDB taxonomy): Bacteria > Bacteroidota > Bacteroidia > Chitinophagales > Chitinophagaceae > Parafilimonas. The sequence continues at coordinate 12,340 of JABDGW010000064.1, read as the reverse complement.
ATCAGCAACTTCGCTTGTTTTGTAAGGCCTGTCAAACATAATTGTATAGCTGCGTCCGCCTTTAAACTCCACGCCTTCATCAAACCCATTTATAAATGATCCAACGCCTAAAATCAATACAACAACAGAAATGCCGTAAGCGATTTTTCTGTATTCAATAAATTTAAACTGGGCATGTTTAAATACCTTTCTTGAAACGGCCGTAAAATATTCAAAATGTCTTTGCTTATTGGTATAGAAATCTGTTATTAATCTTGAAACAAGAATACCGCAGAATAAGGAAAGCGCAATACCCAGCATCTGTGTAGTGGCAAAGCCAAGCACCGGCCCTAAACCAAAAATGAATAGTATAGCAGCTGTAAGAAATGTAGTAACGTGCGCATCAATTACGGGCGCATAAGAACGTTTGTATCCATCACCCACAGCCAATATATAACTCTTGCCTTTTGTAAGTTCTTCCTTTATTCTTTCAAAGATGATAACGTTTGTATCTACCGCCATACCGATGGTTAACACCAGCCCTGCAATACCCGGCGCAGTTAAAGTAAAACCAAGTGCACTTAAAATGCCAATGGTGAAAAGCAGGTTTAAAATTAAAGCGCTGTTAGCTACCCAACCGGCAGTATTGTAATAGATGAGCATCAGCACAAAAATTACAATAAATGAAATGATAAAAGACATAGAGCCACCGCTCACAGCATCCTGACCAAGCGTGGGACCAACAACCTGTTCCTGGACAATTTTAGCCGGTGCCGGTAATTTGCCTGACTGCAAAATATCTGCAAGATCCTGCGCTTCCAGAACAGTAAAATTTCCTGAAATTTCTGAAGAGCCATTAGGTATCGGTCCGTTTACAAAAGGTGCGCTGTACACAACATTATCCAAAACAATTGCGATAGGCTTACCAACATTTGCTGTTGTAAGTTTACTCCAGATTCTTGTACCGGTTGCATCCATTTCCATTTTAATAACCACCTTTCCATTTTCACCGTTGTCCTGCCTTGCATTACTTACATGCTCCCCTTCTAATGGCGCAGTACCGTTATCCAAAGTTTTTACAGCATATAAAACCAAAACATTTTTTGTATTGGCATCTGCATTTTCCGGCTTGCCATATAAAAATTCGAGATTGGCCGGAAACTTATTTCTTACAAGATCAAGATTAAGGTATTGATTTAAAAGGCCGGTATCGTTTGTAGAAACATAGCCAAGCGCGGAAGGATAATCAACCTTGCCTGTGGTTTTATCCTGGTGCGGTTGTGAAAATTGTATCAACGAACGTAAAGGACTTTCTTTTCTTCTTATTTCGTTTGAATCTATTTTACCCTTTGCACCAGCAGTATTTGCTTTTGATGCAGGCCCTTGTGCATTTCCAAAATCTCCAATAGCATTTGTATCAACCTGGCTGGTTGCGGCAGCGCTATTTGATTTTATTGTGCTTGTATCCGTTATTTTTCTTGTTGTATCAGTTGTAATAACTGAATCAGTAGTTCCCTTTAAATAATTCGACAAAGATTTTTCTGCTGAAAGAACTCCTTCACCAACATCATTAATATTATATACTTCAAAAAACTGCAGATTGGCAGTTGACTGCAAATATTTACGCACCCGTTCCGGATCGTTAATACCTGCCAGCTCAATGTTTATAATTCCTTTTTGCGGATCAGGATTAATATTAGGCGATGCCACACCAAACCTGTCAATACGTGTAGTTAAAATATGTGTGGTATTAGTAAAGGCACTGCTTGCCTGGTCTCTTAAATAACCTGCAACTGCGTCATCAGAGGAAGTGTAAGTTACTTTGCCGTTACTGCGTGTAACAAAATAAGGAGCCAGTTTTGCACCGGCACTTGCATTTTTAAATTCCGTTGTAAAAAGTGTGATCAGATCTGCGCCGCTGGTAGCTTTCTTTTGTACAGCTGCATCCAATGCTTTATTAAACACAGGATCTTTTGTATAATTAGCAAGAGATTTAATTAACCCGTCAAGGCCAACTTCCATAGTTACGCTCATGCCACCCTGCAGGTCAAGGCCAAGCATTAATTCTTTGTCTTTGGCATTGCGGTAAGTAACCATACCAAACGGGCCTATGTTAGTATCTTTTGTACTGTCCAGCAAGCGCTGCAGTCTTTGTTTTTTAAATTGCTGCAGGCTGTCATTATACGCATCCTGCATTTCTTTATTGCCGGGATATTTTTTTTCAGCAGTTGGATAAACAGCTTTTACCCACGAATCCGCCCTTTCACTCATAGAAGATTCGTAGCTGCGAACAATCCAGGTAAAAGACAATTGGTACAGGCAAATAAGTATTAGAGCAAGCGCAAAAAAACGCACCAATCCTTTCAGTTGCATAGTAAAACGTATTTACGGTTTTTTTTGAGAGCGGCAAAGATAATGGTTTGGAGTATATAGAAAAGACAATTTGCTTTATTGGGTTTTACTCTTAAAAGAAGCCATTATATAAGCCTGATAAGCATTTGGTTCGTACCCAAAATAATTTATGGCTAAAAGATGTTAATGAGTATGGGCTAATTTTACACGGAGGCTTAATACCCCACAAATAGTTATGTCATAGAAGACCCTGTCGCACTAAAAGTTGCCATCAGCCCACCATGAGAAGTTATCGGAAATAATGATTTCATTCTTTTCAAAATGAAGAGTTGTCTTCATTGGTATAGTCTTAAATTGCAAATTGTATTTGTTTACAAGTTGTCGTATTTCTGGTGTGTCATCATATGTCAACATAAACTTTCCTTTTAATTGAGCAGTAAGTTCAAATAATCTTCCATGGTCAATGTCAAAATATGTGTAAAGACGTTTACCTGCAATCGTGTATGGTGGGTCGATAAAAAAGTAAGCACTTTTATCATTTAGATTTTGCTGTAAAACTTCGAAAGCATCACCTGAAATAAATGTTATCTTGTCTTTAATGTAATTGATTGCAAGTATTCTGTTACGCAATGTTTTTGGATACCAACGGGAAGTAATTCCTTTTCCATTCTCCCCATTTTTAATCATTCCAGAACCTTTAGCAAGAATGCCTCCATGAAAAACCCTATTCTTCAATATTGTACAAAATGCTATGTCGTGAAGTTCTTTGTGTGAGTTTTCTAATTCAGCTTTTACGTTTGCATGCGTCAGGTCGTAAGAATAAATTTTATCTGCAAGCCATTTATTTTTATCGTTTAAAATAACTTCCCAAACCGCAGCAATTTCTTCGTCCATTTCAACCATTGTAATGTGTTCAGCCATTTTTTCAAATGCCGCTGTCAAACTAACAATAGCTCCGCCTGCAAATGGTTCTATTAACTCCTTCGCAATTTTGCTTTCCTGTTTTAACCATTGCCTAACTGCTGGAATTAACCATGTCTTACCTCCTGGATAACGAAATGGACTGCGTTGCGGAACTGATGCAACATTGATGATAGATTGTGTATTGTTTTGTTCGCCAATATCGAACATAGTCATTTGATTTTTCATTCTACAACTATGTTTTCAAGGTTATCAATATCTGTTGCTCCTGCTCTTTTAGCATCAAGTTTCTTCTGCAACATTTCAGTGAATTGACTAATAGAACCCGCCTCAAATTTGGCTATCTGCTCTAATGCACTTGCAAATTTTGTATAGACAATTCTTTGAAGTCTGAGAGATAAGACTTTGGTTTTATTATCTGGCACAAGGTCATAAAGGAAAAATGCAAAATCAGATTCAGCTTTATCAAATTCGGGAAGAAAAGGTAATGTGTTATAAAAGCTTGTTTGTAATGCAACAACTTGCTTTTTATTCCATTGCTTCAAGATTGAACCTTTCGCAATTATTTGAGGGATAAGTCTTTTTCTTGATGATGATAGATAATCAGGTTTTGGATATTTGAACGCCTGTGTCCAGCTAAAGTCAGGTGTTGCATTTTCTAAATATGCAGTGAACGGCCCTGTCAAATTCCCTGAAATGTAAACAGCCTGAACTTCCAGTGAACCAAAGTCTACAACACGGCCTTTGTCATCATAAGAAACTAAAACATAGTCAATATTGCCTGCGGATTTACCATGCTTATCTTTAAGTCTTACTTCCCCAACATGTGTCCATGTCGCCTTGCTGTCAAAAATAAAATTTGCTGCATCACTTATGATAGTCCAATCTTCTCTAAACCTTATTGGGCAAATGATTACCTGTTTGTCTTTATGGTTTAAGCTGCAAACACCTAATGGAAATTCAATACTGTTTTTTGTGCAGTTTGAAACGATGTTATTATATGGACATAGTTTGTTGTCCCGATAGCGTTTTGCCCTATCGCTTTCATTGTCAATAGGGAAGCCAAAGACTTCACCTAAGGGTTGTAAATTTTTTTTGTCCAAACTCATTTATCAAAAATAGTAAATGTTGCCCGTCTTCGAGTCCGTCAATGAAAGAGTATTGATAGTCATTAGGGTGCTCATGTGCAATTTTTGCCAACTCAAATATTTCCACAACTTACTAAATTCTATTATGCATGTACATCATCTGCAAGCTGTATTTGCGCACTTAATCATTATAATTTTCCGCCATATTCACTTATCAATTCAGCCACTAAAGCCGTCCAGCCGGTTTGATGGGAAGCGCCTAAGCATCTGCCGCGATTAAAATACTTTCCACGACTTGTCTATTTTAGTCAATTGTTTTTATAGTTAAAGTTTTTGCTGGTTTTGGTTTTGAAAGTTCCGATTCAAGCTGTCTCTCAATAGCAAGTTATTTTTCAGCATCAATTAGTTTGCTTTTCCTGTATCCGTAAGAAAAATAAACTATCAAGCCTAAGCCAAGCCACGAGCCAAACCATGCCCAGTTAATTCCGGTCATTCCAGTAAGTAGATACAAACAGGTTGATAAACCCAACAGCGGAATAAGCGACCAGTTTTTTATAAATGTTGTAATAGAAAGTATAATCATCACTATCCAAAATATTATAGTTGAAATATTTAATGATGCATTGTCTTCTGTAATTGAAAAAAGGTTACTGATATAATTTTTATTGGTTAATTCTAAAATAATTAAAGCAGCAATAATTATTAAAGGAAAAATAAATCTTGAATTTATATAGGGCATGTTGAATTTGCCCGGCAATTTTTCTCTTGTAGGAATCAGCAATACGCCACCACACACCAACACAAATGCAAATAAGGTTGCAATGCTTGTAAAATCAAGCACAAAAGTTTTATCAGTAAATAAAAGCGGAATGCCTACAATTAAACCGGTAATTATTGTTGAAAAAGATGGTGTTTGAAATTTTGGATGAATCTTTTCAAACACAGGCGGCAATAATCCATCGCGGCTCATGCTCATCCATATTCTTGGCTGGCCCATTTGAAATACAAGCAATACGCTTGTCATAGCAACAACAGCACATATTGAAACAAGTGTTTGCATCCAGCCAACATTTAAGTTTTGGGGCTCGAAAATAAAAGCAAGCGGGTCGCCAACATTTGCAAATTTTGAATACACAACTGCACCGGTAAGCACCAATGCAAGCACTATATAAATTGTTGTACAAATAACCAGTGAAAGTATCATTCCCCTTGGCAGATCACGTTGAGGATTTTTGCTTTCTTCTGCCAAAACACTTACGGCATCAAAGCCGATGTATGCAAAAAATACTCCGCTTACTGCAGCCATTACACCGCTAAATCCATTCGGCATAAAAGATTTTACACCAGCTTCATTCACCGGATGCCAGTTTACTGTAAGCCCGTTTTGAAATATTAAATAACCGCCAACAATTATTACCAGTAATACTATAGCAAGCTTAAGCATAACCATTGCATTACTGAAATTCCGGCTTTCTTTTACGCCCCGATATACAAGACATGTAATCAATACATTTATTACAAGAGCAGGCAGGTCAAAAATTATTTTTAAACCACCCACCACAGGCGCACTGCTCCATGCATTTAATAATTCTCTTGTTGAATCAGTTATTGCTGTTGCTTTATTTGTTGCCGCATCTATTACAGCACCATGCGCTTCCATATAACTGCAGGTTAAATAATCGGGGATATTAATATTTGCTTTATGAAGAAAGCTTGTAAAATAATCACTCCATGAAAATGCAACATAAATATTTCCGATGGAATATTCCATTATCAATGCCCAGCCAATTATCCAGGCAAACAGTTCGCCGAAAGATGCATACGCATACGTATAAGCGCTGCCTGCAACAGGAATGCGGCTCGCAAATTCTGAATAACATAACGCTGTAAAACCACAGGCAATTCCGCAAATAATGAATAATACAACAACTCCGGGGCCGCCTGAAAAAACCGCTAATCCTAAACTGCTGAAACTGCCCGCACCGATGATTGCAGCAATACCAAAAAAAGTAAGATCACGCACGGTAAGTACACGCTTAAGACCTGCGCCGGCATGCGGATCATCAGCCATTGTTTCTGCATCACGTAAAATTTTATCTATCTTTTTTGTGCGGAAAAGCGGATGACCCATGCAATTGATTTTGTACAGTGAAAATAAGGAAAAGGCTAAGAGATAAAAAAGAAAAAGAGTAAAAAAAGAGTTCTTAAAACTCTTTAGCTATTTCACTCTTTTAACCTCTTAGCTATTTATTCTGAGGCAATGCAATTAAATTAGCCATTAAACGATAAGCTCCGCCAACACCTGCAGGCAATTCACGAAAGAAAACAATGCCTGTATACACAAAATTTCCTTTGCCATATTTTGCAATCGCCAGGGAGCCATTGCTTTCCGTTTCATTCACATCATGCATACCAATTGGCGCTTCAAAATGTGTGTCCAATTGTTCTGCATGATAAGTACTGCGTTCCTGTATCCAGTTTTTAAAATCTGCAGCAGTTATTTTGTTAGGATAATTTAATGCTGAATTTTCAGGCAGTAAAATATGCACATCAGCATTTTCTTCCGTAACTCTTGTGCGGCTTATGGTAAAATTATAAGGGCCAATATTTGCTTTTACTGAACCAATTTGATTATTGGTATTATATTGAACAATTAAGTTGCCGCCATCATTTATATAATTCATCAGCACATTATATTTTTCGCTTAGCCATTCATGTACATTGTATGCGCGTACACCCGTAATTATTGCATCAAATTGTTTTAGGTTAGATGCAGTAATATCTTTTTCATTTAAAAGTTTTACATCATAACCCATTTGCTGCAAGCTTTGCGGAAGCTTATCACCTGCGCCAATAATATAACCAATGTGTTTGCCAATAATTTTCACTTCTTCATTTACAACATGAATTTTATCGGTTGCATAATAATGTATGTAAGGAATATGATCATATTGAATAGAATGAAGATCTCCGTTGTAAGATTCTGCTCTGTTATTAATGTTCATTTCAAATGCAATGGATGGTTCCCCTTTTTTAGGTGAATAATATTTTGATAGCGAAAAACTGAAATCATAAGTTTGATTATATTCCAGGTCAACTGTTGTATCTTTTATAAAAACTGAATCTTTATCCTGCACAAAAAATAATTTCAGTTTTGTTTTGGGTGATTCTATATAAGATTTTACTTCTGCGAAAACTTCATCATTTTTTACCGGCTGATTATTTTGTTTAATGTTGGTTAATACAACAGTGGGCTGAACGGAAACACTCAAAGGGTTAACAGCAATAAACGGTTCATACAACTCACCTTTTACAGCATCTGTAAATTTATACTGAACCGGTTTCTCAATGGTTATATCTGTTCCATTTATATTGAATGTAAATGAAGCATTTAATGCTGCATCATTTTGCGGCCTGCCAATTAACCGCTGATCCTTCACTGTAAAACTTCCGATACTATCTAATCCATATTGAAGCCAGTAAGGCTGCGTAACCGGCATGTTATCATCAGCCCAAAATGTTTTAGAAAAATTATTATTTATGTTGGTTGCAAGATTTGTATTAAGCGATGAATCAAAATTTAAAAGCTTTATTTCTTTTAATTGTGCAGTGCTGTTTAATCTTTTGTTTATAAAAAACTGTACACTGAATTTCTGCTGCTTTACCGCAAACTCATTATTGCTTGTTGCTTCGGCATATATACCCCCGCATTCAACAATAAGTTGTTTTACTTCATCAATTTTTTTATTTTTCCAATAGCTACCCGGTAATTGCTGAATTGATTTGTACAAATCAATCAATGCATTAACAGAACTTTCAGGATGTTCAAATTGAAAACTTTTAATTATATCATTCACCTGTTGCTGCACCGCATTTGAATTAGCAACTCTTTGCCAGGTTGTATCTACTCCATCAAACAAACTATTTTTTGCAGGTGCCCCTGCTGTCAATTCAAAATATTCATACGCTTCTCCTCTTTGTGCTGAAGCACCAAAGCCCTGGCTTTTATGCTGGCTGCGGCTTTTGCCTGCAATTTCTCCATAGCTTTTTCCAAGCAAAGTATTATAACCGCCAATATCCATTTTAAACTGGTTATCATTTGTTGTATTGTTACCCCCAAAATTGAATGTATTCCATAAGATTCTTTTTGCCTGCCAGGGGTTTACGCCATATTTAAATTGTTCCGGAAATTTTGTTGAATCTGCGGCCGCAGCAAATGCTTCTTTTGCTAATATTTCAGAAGCAGCATGATGACCATGGCCAGCTCTTTCATCGCCGGGGAAAACGCGTAATGATAACATCAGGCTGAAATTTTCTTATTACCCAAACTACATCACTTAATATTTTATCATGATTCCAGATTCTTAATGCTTCATCAGCGCTTTTCGAAAAACCAAAATCATAAGCGCGGCTAAAAAACTGTTCAGCACCATCAATTCTTCTTGCTGATAACAATTCCTGCGTGCGAATTAAGCCTAAGTCAATGCCTTGTTCATCGCCGATTAAATTCTGCCCGCCATCACCGCGGGTTAAACTTAAATAACCGGTTCTGAACAATGCACCGTTTGAAAAATAAGTAAGCAATCTTGTGTTCTCATCATCAGGATGGGCAGCAATGTATAATACGCTGCCAAGTACATTTAATTTTTTCAATTGAAGATAAATATCTGCGCTGTTATAAGTCGCAGGTGCCTGTGCAAAGGAAAAATTTAAAATGAAACTCAATCCGGCCAATAATAAAATTCTGCCTGTCTTTATTAAAATCATTGTTTAAAAAAATTAGTGTGCGAAGATAAGTGCTGAAAAAAAGAAAGTTGCAACCACAAGGCAATTGCAACTTTCAACATACATAAATTTTTCTCTATTCCTGTTTTGTGCCCTCGCCGTCTCTTTTATACTGGCAACATTCGGGCAGCTTTTTATATACAGCATCATCCGCTTTTACATCCTGCGTATCATAACCAATAGCAGCAATTGATTTTTCTATATCCAGCGCAGAAGTTTTATCTGCATTATAATTTATTACAAGCATGTAATTATCCAGGTTCCAATCTGCAGATACAGCACCGCCTTTTTTGGCAGCTTTTTCAATCCTGTCTTTACAATCATCACAATTACCCCAGACTTTTACCGTATCTGTTTTTGTTTGTGCAAACAATGTTGCAGAGCAAAAACTTATCACAATAAGAAAAAAATATTTTGCTTTCATTATTAAAATTTAGTTGAGCAAATATAAAAGATAAATTTTTGCTGTTATTTTCTCTGCCTGAATAACCACTCCATAGCATGCATATCACTATAAGCTGCAAGCCATGAAAAATGTCCCGTTTCAGGATACATTGTAAGACCGGGATGCGCACCGGCTTTTGTTAATGCTTCTGCCATATTTAAAGAATTTACAGGGTTTACAGCAGGATCTTCCGAACCGTGAAAAATCCAGATAGGAATATGTGCAATTTCAGATGCTTTACTTACATCACCACCACCGCAAACGGGCATTGCTGCGGCGAATAAATTTGGATAGCGTTCAATTGCATCATACGTTCCATAGCCGCCCATAGAAAGGCCGGTAATATAAATGCGGTTGGTATCAACAGGCATTTTTTTAATTAATTGCTGAATTAATTCTATTACAAGCTGCATTGGTTTTGTTGGTTGAGGCTGAAGCGTCATTACCGTATTATTATTCTCTCTTGAAAAATTAGACCAGCTCACTTTTTCGGGGCATTGCGGCGCAATTACAATAGCGGGATGCATCACCATCATTTGATCTGTTGCAAAATTCATTACTCCCCATTTTAATTGTGCGTCATTATCATTGCCACGTTCACCGGAGCCATGCAAAAAAATTACGAGCGGATATTTGCGCAACGTATCGGCATCAGGGTATAGCATGCGATAATTTAATGTATCACCATTCCCGTTTATATAATGTTCAACACTAAAACGTGAAGGCTGGGCTACAACAGAAACATATGCGAAGCAAAGAATCGAAAGAATGGAAATTGACTTGATTTTTTCAGAATACATATTGTTTGTTTTGAATTGGAAAAAAGATGTGGTGAAATTATTTTAAAACTTTTACTTCTTAAAATTGTTACAGCGGTTTCATCGCAACATTTCCTCTTTTTTATATCATAAAATATTTTATAGCAATTTTTTTTGAAAGATATTAGACTTTGCATGAATAGATTTGCTATGCAGTTAACCATTAATCGTTAACTGCTAACCGTTGACTGAATGAATATTTCCGAACTTTCTCTAAAGCGGCCTGTACTTGCTACAGTGATGAACATAATGATCATTGTGTTTGGGGTAACTGGTTTTACATTTCTTGCCGTACGTGATTATCCTGCTATTGATCCGGCTGTTGTAAACGTAAGCACATCTTATACCGGTGCCAATGCTGATATTATTGAAAGCCAGATAACCGAGCCATTGGAAAAACAGATCAATGGGATACCAGGAATACGAACATTAACTTCTTCAAGTTCTTTGGGTAGCAGCAACATAACCGTTGAATTTAATTTAGGCGTTGACCTTGAGGCTGCGGCCAGCGATGTACGTGATAAGGTAAGCCAGGCTGCGCGCAGCTTACCCCAGGATATTGATGCGCCGCCTGTGGTTTCAAAAGCAGATGCGAACAGTGACCCGATCTTAATTCTTGCTTTACAAAGCCCAACCAAAAGCCTGCTTGAATTAAGTGATTATGGAGAGAATGTTTTGCAGCAGCAATTCCAAACAATTAATGGTGTGAGTTCTGTCGGATTATTTGGGCAAAAACGTTATGCTATGCGGCTTTGGCTTGATCCTGACAAGATGAATACATACAATGTTTCATTCACTGATTTGTCTGATGCATTAAATAAAGAAAACATTGACTTGCCTCCTGGAAAAATTTATGGAAGTAATACTGAATTAACTATAAGAACCGTAGGGCGACTTACCACAGAACAACAATTCCGTGATTTAATTATACGTGAAGACAGCACCGGCATTGTGCGTTTAAGCGATATTGCAAACGTAGAATTGGGCGCAGAAACGTATGAACAAAGCTGGAAGTATAACGGTGTAAATGCAGTAGGATTATTTGTAACTCCGCAACCCGGCGCCAACAATATTGCTATTGCTGATGAGTTTTATAAACGCCTTGCAGACATCCAGAAATCAAGCAAAAGCGATATACAAATAAAAGTTTTAATTGATAACACAGTTAACATACGCAACTCACTTGCAGACGTAAAAGAAACACTCATCATTGCGGTGATATTGGTGGTACTTGTAATATTTATTTTCTTCCGCAACTGGCTTATTGCAATCCGACCATTAATTGATATTCCAATTTCACTTATATCCACATTCTTCATCATGTACATTGCAGGATTTACTATAAATGTATTAACGCTGCTTGGTATTGTATTGGCAACCGGGTTGGTGGTTGATGATGGTATTGTAGTAACAGAAAATATTTTTAGAAAATTAGAAAGCGGCCTGCCCATTCGCAAAGCAGCGTTGGAAGGCAGTAAAGAAATTTTCTTCGCGGTACTTTCTACATCCATTACATTAGCAATTGTATTTCTTCCGGTTATTTTTTTAGAAGGATTTATAGGCAGATTATTTCGTGAATTCGGTGTAACGCTTGCCTGCGCTGTGTTGATTTCAGCCTTTGTATCATTAACCATAACACCTGTATTGAATGTGTACTTAACAGGTAAAAAAGCAGGCCACGGAAAATTTTATGATCGTACAGAACCGTTTTTTAAAGGCATGGAAAATGGTTATAAGCGACTACTCGAAAGCTTTATGAAAGTGCGTTGGATAGCATTTATTATTGTTGCTGTGTGCGGTGTTTTAATATGGATTATAATGGGCAGTTTGCAAAGTGAAATTGCACCATTAGAAGACCGCAGCACCATTCGTTTTAACGTTACACCACCTGAAGGCACAAGCTTTCCTTATATGCAAAGTATAACCGATTCTATTGCTGATTATTTATATGA
>JABDGW010000063.1 GCA_013285855.1 Bacteroidota bacterium | reverse complement strand
GGCGGGCAATTTGTTTACATTGTTTAAAACACAGCAATGAGCCTTTCATTATACAAAAAGAAACGCAGCTTTAATAAAACGCCGGAACCGCAGGCCGGAAAATCAACCTCAAAAGATAAGCTGGTATTTGTTGTGCAAAAGCATGATGCTTCGCATTTGCATTATGATTTTCGCCTGGAAATGGAAGGCCTTTTAAAAAGCTGGGCAGTTCCAAAAGGGCCTTCTCTGAATCCGGCAGATAAACGTTTGGCGATGATGGTGGAAGATCATCCATTTGACTATAGAACTTTTGAAGGCATCATTCCCGAAGGGAATTATGGCGCAGGAACGGTAATTGTTTGGGATGAGGGAACGTACGAACCTTTGGAAAATGCATCAGTCAATAAAAAAGAAAATGAGAAAAATTTATTGAAGCAGTTGCATGCAGGCAGTGTAAAAATTGTGATGCATGGAAAAAAGCTGAAAGGTGAATTTGCATTGGTTAAAACACATTATGGTGGTGCAGAAAACAGTTGGCTGTTGATTAAGCATAAAGATGAATATGCAACTGAAGAAGATGTTACTGAAAAAGATAAATCTGTTGTATCAAAAAAAACAATAGCGCAAGTTGAAAAAACCAGTGATAAAATATGGAAGAGTAACAGGGAGCAAAAGTCAAAAGCTAAAAGTGAAAATTCGAAAACAGTAACTGCAAAATCTTCAAACACAAAAACTGCAACGAAAAAAAAAACGAATCAGCACAGCAAAACTTTAGCGAAGAAGTAGATGAATTACTTTCAAAAACCAAACGTGCTGCGTTTCCGTCAAACATAAAACCCATGCTTGCCACATTAACGGATGAACCGTTTGATGATACCGGCTGGATATATGAAATAAAGTGGGACGGCTATCGTGCGGTAAGTTATTTGAACAAGGGCAGCGTTGAAATTTTATCAAGAAACAATTTATCGTTTACACAAAAATTTAAAGAAGTTGCTGAAGCTTTAAAGGCATGGAACATAAATGCCGTGATTGACGGTGAAATCGTGGCCATGAATGATAAAGGTGTTGCGAGCTTTCAGCAGTTGCAGAATTTTGCAAACAAAGGAGAAAGCACGCATCTAATTTATTATGTGTTTGATATTATATGGCTTGATGGAAAAGACTTAACTAATCTTACGCTTCTTGAAAGAAAAAACATTCTGCAAAGCTTAATGCCCGAAGATGATAGTGTAATTAAATACAGTGATCACATTGAGGAAAAAGGTACAGCATTTTTTGAGCTGGCAACACAACGTGGTTTGGAAGGCATCATGGCGAAAAAATCAGACAGCACTTATACCAAAAATTTTCGTACAAAACTCTGGTTGAAAATAAAAAATAATAAAAGACTTGAAGCAATTATCTGCGGGTTTACCCAAGGCAGAAAAAGCCGTAAACATTTTGGTGCATTGGTGTTAGGAAAATATGAAGGTGACCAGTTAATTTATATCGGCCATACAGGCACAGGTTTTAATGATAAAAACCTGGGCGAAGTTGAAAAAAAATTGGCACCGCTGGTTACTGTTAAAACTCCTTTTAGTAAAAAACCAAAAACAAACATGCCTGTAACATGGGTTAAGCCAAGGCTTGTTTGTGAAATAAAATTTTCAGAAGTAACGGATGAAGGTATTTTACGTCATCCTGTTTTTATGGGTTTAAGAGAAGATAAAGAAGCTAAAAATGAAATGAATGTTGAGGTGGTAGATGCGGATGAAAGAAATAATTCAAAATCCAAAATTAAAAAGTCAAAAAAATCAGGATCTGAAAATCCTAAACCTGAAAATTCGCAATCGAAAAAAAACTCAAAATATAAAACGCAGAACGCAGAACATAAAACCCAAAACTCAAAACAACTTCTTCCATCAACTTCAAAAGAAGAAACTATAAACATCAATAATCATGAACTAAAATTCACGAACCTTGATAAATTATATTGGCCTGATGAAAAAATAACCAAGCGTGATATGCTGAATTATTATTACAACATTATGCCGTATATATTGCCTTATATGAAAGACAGGCCGCAATCGCTGAACCGTTTTCCCAATGGTATTAAAGGTGAAAGTTTTTACCAGAAAAATGTTAGCGGGAAAGTTGCTGACTGGTTGACTACTTACGATTATAAAAGTGCAAGCAGCGGCGATAAAAAATTTTTAGTTTGCACTGATGAAGCAAGCTTAATGTATATCGCATCGCTGGGTTGTATTGAAATGAATCCATGGCACAGCAGAATACAACATGCTGAAAATCCTGACTGGTGCGTGGTTGATCTTGACCCAGATGATAACAATACTTTTGAACAGGTAATTAAAGCAGCGCAGGCAGTAAAAAAAGTGCTGGATGCAATTGATGTTCCTGCGTATCCAAAAACTTCCGGCTCTACCGGAATGCATATTTATATTCCGCTTGGTGCAAAATATTCTTATGAACAATCAAAATTATTAGCTGAGTTGATTGTAAATATTGTTTACCAGGATATTTCTTCTTTTACAAGCTTGGAAAGAAATCTTTCAAAACGCAAAGGGAAAATTTATCTTGATTTTTTGCAGAACCGTACTATTCAAACCATTGCCGCGCCTTATTCTTTGCGGCCTAAGCCTGGGGCAACTGTTTCAACACCTTTAGATTGGAGCGAAGTAAAAAAAGGATTGACAATAAAACAGTTTAACATCAATACAATTTTTGACCGCTTAAAAGATGTTGGCGATATTTTTAAACCGGTTTTAGAAAAAGGAATTGATTTGAAGAAAACATTAGAAAAGATAAATAGTTTGTGATGAATGTTGCTGCCATGAAAATATACTGCACAAGGGAGTGACACAACAGGCGATGCCAAAAGCACTGTTGCTGGTTAGATAAATCTTATCTTAGATTCATTTACTTTTACGCAAATAAATTGAATGAATACTGAACAATCAAAGCCATTGATTGGATTTACCTGCGGTGATTTGAATGGCATAGGCATTGAACTTATAATAAAAACTTTAAGTGACAGCCGCATTCTGGAGCAATGTACACCTGTTGTTTTTGCAAGCAATAAAAGCATAAATTTTTACCGGAAATCTTTACCCGAAATAAATTTTACCTACCAAAGCGTAAAAGATTTTTCAAAGATCAGCAACAAACAATTAAACGTTTTTAACTGCTGGGATGAAGAGGTGGCAATTAATGCAGGCCAATTAAATGAGATTGGCGGAAAGTATGCAAGGCTTTCTTTGCAGCATGCAGTGAATGCTTTGCAACAGGGGCAAATTCACGGTTTGGTTACAGCACCACTGCATAAAAAGAATATACAATCAGCCGATTTTAATTTTACAGGTCATACGCCGTATTTAAAACATGCCTTCAATTTAAATGATGTGCTGATGCTGATGATTGCTTCAAACCTGCGTGTGGCGCTGGTGACAGAGCATGTGGCTGTAAAAGATATAGCGTCTAATATTTCTCAGGAGAGTATTATAAGTAAGCTGCATATTTTACATTCAACTTTAAGAAGAGATTTTGGCATTGAAACACCAAAGATCGCTGTGCTGGGTTTAAATCCGCATGCAGGTGATGAAGGTTTGGTGGGCGATGAAGAACAAACTACCATTAAACCGGCTATTAAAGAAATGAAAGATAAAGGCATGCTTGTATTCGGCGCTTTTAGTGCTGATGCGTTTTTTGCAAGAGCTCAATACCAGGATTTTGATGCAGTGCTTGCTATGTATCACGACCAGGGATTGATACCATTTAAATCTTTGGCTATTGGTGAAGGCGTGAATTTTACAGCAGGTATGCCTGTTGTAAGAACAAGTCCTGATCACGGAACCGCTTTTGATATTGCCGGAAAAGGAATTGCAGACACATCATCTTTTGTTGCTGCAGTATTTGAGTGTATTGATATTATAAAAATGCGCGCAGCGTACGATGAAAATCACAGCAACCCTTTACGTAAAATGAGCAGCATGATTATTGCCAATGCCACAGATGAGGCTATTGAGTTAAGTGAAGAATAAAGCTTGCTGATCAATTATTTCACTCAAATTTATAAGTTCTATAAAGGCGTAAAGGGTTTTGATCTTTGCGCCTTTTCTTTTACATATTTGTTGTTTTGTGTGAAATATCATTTCATCTTCCAAACATTGTTGCCTGCATCTGCATCTGCGTCATGCATATCGCCCAAAACAATTTTTTGTATTGAACTTGTTGCAGTAAAGTTTACTAAAGTTGTATTACCGTTTTCCCACACAGCAATGGTTTGATGCAATACCTGTTCAGTTCCATCTTTGTAATAAACAGTAAGATGCACAGGAACAGGCTTGCTGCCTTTCATGGTAACTGTTATTGTAACCTGTTTGCCACTTTGTTTTACATTGGTTATTGCAAAATCAGGTATGCCGTTTTCATAAAACCATTTCTTCCAGAACCAGTTTAAATTTTTTCCGCTGCCTGTGTTCATACAATTAAAAAAATCAAGCGGCATTGGATGTTTGCCATGCCATTGCTGAATGTAATAATGCAGGGCTTTTGTAAACAAATCATCACCAAGCATGTCTTTTATATATAAATAACCCATTGCGGGTTTTGGATAAGAATTGATATAATAATTTTCACCTGTTTCATGATTGCTTAGTGTGGTTACAGGCATATCAAAATCTTTACCGGCGCTTGTATTATAGTCATCCATACCATAATCATCAGGCGCAATTGTTGAATCAATCATGGGTGAAAGCAACCACTCTCCTATTGTTGCCCAACCTTCATCCATCCACCCATATTTTGTTTCATTAACACCCATGTAAAAAGGAAACATGGTATGAAATATCTCATGGTCAGTCAACTCAATCTCATCTGCTTTATCAGTAAGCGGGTTATCATTTACCATCATTGGGTATTCCATCTGGTCTAAGCCATCAAACACTGTTTCATGCGGATAAGGATAAGGCCATGCAGGTAATGTGTAGCTCATGATCTCAACAGTCTTGCGTGCGTAGTTTATAACATTGAAATAATCTTCATGCACAGGATTAAAAACAGCATCCACTCTAGTTCTTCTTTGCGTTGTTGGATCAACCACTAAACTGCTTGCATACCACACATAATGATTGCTTGTTGCAAACACAAAATCTGTAACACTGTCTGCCTTAAATTTCCAGGTGTTGGTTGCGTTTTGTGCAGTAATGTTTCCATTTTGCAGGTCTGTTGTATCAATCACTTTTGTAATACCGTCGCTTTTTTCAGCTTCGCTGATGCGCTGCACAATTTGCGGAGCATACACTTCATTTGCATTCATTAAATTTCCGGTGGCGCACACGATATAATTTTTTGGAACAGTAATGTTTACATCAAATGAACAGAAATCATTATAAAATTCAGGCGTGCCTGTATAAGGAATTTCATTCCAGCCATCAATATCATCGTACACAGCAATGCGCGGAAAAAAGTAAGCAATAAAAGCAGAGCTGTCATCAATCATCCCTGTTCTTACATCAGAACCTTTATTTAATACATAAGAAAATGCAACTGTAAACTTCATTTGTTTTCCGGGTAATAACGCCGTTATTTTAATCCATGCATTTGTGCCGTCAATATTAAGATCATCAGATGATCGCTGTTTATCATCAATTGAAAAGCTTTCAATGCGAACGCCATCATTTTCGTCTTCAGCATTTATATTTTGATCGCGCTGCACACCATGCTTATAAAAATTTGGATATAGTTTAAACCATATTTGTTTTAAAGTATCGGGACTATTATTTGTGTAAACGATCTCTTCTGTTCCTGTGATGATTCTGCTTTTTGGTGAAAAGTTTACATCAACAGTATAGGCAGCAGCATTCTGCCAATAATTTGCACCGGGTTTGCCATCTGCTGAACGCGTTTTATTTTCATAAGCTTTTTGATAATTTCCTGCAACAGGTAAGGTTTGAGAAAAAAGTTGAGCACAAATAAATACAAAGCAAGCGGCGATAAATATTTTCATACAGAAATTTGAGCGATAAAAATAAAGCAGGTTTATTGTATCGCGCAAACAATATAATTAGGAAAAGATAAAACAAATCTTATTCAGAAAGTTGATAACCAATTTCCCAGTGAAGGCCAAAAGGGTCTGCAATGCGGCCCAGCTTCCAGCCATATTCTTCCCCAACAGGAAATATTTCTTTGGCGCCTGCTTTTATAGCTTTTTCAAAAACAGATTCAGGATCATCAACTACCAAGATCATTCTTATATTGCTTTCAGGTTCATTTGAGTTTTCATTACCAACATTGCCGCCGCTTATCCAAAACTCAGCGCCATTTACAGAAAGCTTTACAACCAATCCATCCGGTGTTTCCAAACGATATGTTTCTGCAGCATCAAATGCAGCTTTATAAAACTTAACCGCAGCAACTGCATTTTGCACAGATAACCATGGTTGAATTAAGGTGTTTTTATTCATTATTTAATTATTTATAATCAGCAGTAAGCATATTTATGAATAGGAAAATTAAGCCGATTATCCACGGGCCAACGCCAACCCAGATAGCTGCTTTGTAATTGATCTTTATAAAAGAAAAATAAAATCCCGCTGCGCACATTATTAAAAATGAAATTGCAAATACAATTGTTGCTGTTTCAGAATATTTACTTGATTGAAGTATGTACACTGCATTTAAAAAATAATAACTTCCAAAATAAGCGTTAATAAAACATAGTATCCATGCAAAGTATTTCATTACATACAATGTATTAAACTTCTTACAAACCGGCTATTTTCTTTTTAATAGTTCGCTTATCTGTTTGTGTTTTTGCAAGGGAATATGCTGCTTCAAAATATTGTTTTGCTTTTGTGTTATTAATGTCTTTATACAATTCGCCAAGCAGTGTATAATAATAATGATTATTGGTTAATTGCAATTTCTCGGCTTCTTTAATTGCTTCTTGTTTTCCATAAACTTTTGATAAGGCAAAGGTTCGGTTAAGCGCTGCAACAGGCGAATATTCAATTTGCAGCAATTGGTTATACAACAGTAAAATACTTTCCCATTTTTCTTTTGTATCTGCTTTAATAGTATGCCAGTAAGCAATGCTTGCTTCTAAATGATATTTCGAAATTATTTTTCCCTGCGATGCTTTATTAATAAAAAAAATCCCTTTTGATATTAGTTCTGCATTCCACAGTTTTTCGTCCTGGTCCTGGTATAAAACAACTTCACCGTTTTCGTTTTTTCTTGCTGCAAACCTTGATGCATGAAAACACATTAAAGAAAGCAAGGCATTTACACGCGGCAAATTTGTTTGTTCATTTTCTATAAGCAAATAGGTTAAGCGCATCGCTTCCAAACAAAGGTCTTCACGCAAAATATTATCACTGCTTTCAGAATAATATCCTTCATTAAATAATAAATATAAAGTGGTAAGTACGTTATCTAATCTTTTATCAATTTCTTTCTCTGAAGGAAATTCTATCTGCACTTTTTCATGATGCAATTTTTCTTTGGCACGATACAATCTTTTATTGATCGTTTCTTTATTCGATAAAAAAGCATTGGCAATTTCTTCAATACCAAAACCGCAGAGAATTCTTAATGCCAAACTAATTTGCGCTTCTGCAGAAATGGATGGATGACAAACAGCAAACAACATTTGCAACTGGCTGTCTGTAATATTTTTTTCTGAAAGATCAATCTCAATTTCGCTTGAAGTAACAACTGAATTTTTTAACTGCGGCTGAATTTTTTTGCTGAATGTTTGATTGCGTTTGAGAATATTTTTTGCTTTGTTTTTTGCAACAGCATATAACCATGCAACCGGGTTTTCAGGAGCGCCTTTATAACTCCAGGTTTCCAACGCCAATAAAAAAGTTTCACCGGCAATATCTTCTGCAACTTGAATGTGTTCAATACCAAAAAGCTTGCAAAGCACTGCAGTTATTTTAGTAAACTCAGTTCTGAATAAATGTGGTATCAATTCTTCTGAAGTCATCAAATTAAAAGCCTCATTTAAGAGGCTTATTTTTTAACTGTTATCTTCCGGTGAAACAGCCCGCCTTACCTCCACATTTCCTCCGCCGCCCTTTACCATCGGGCATTCTTTTGCAATGGCTATTGCATCCTCAACAGAATCTGTTTTAACTATAATAAAGCCATTAATAAATTCTTTTATCTCAGTAAAAGGGCCATTGGTTACCACGTTGTTTGGCTGTACAACTTTTGCATCAGATATACCCAGCCTGCTGCCCTGGCTTGCAAGCTTATCCTGTGCTGCAATACTTCCCATCCAGTTCATCCAGCTTGTCATCATTTCCTGTGCCTGTTCTGGAGATGGGTTAAAATCAGGGTTAGGTGAAGTTCTGAAAATTAATACAAACTCTTTCATGATCATCGATTTAAAAATTGAATAATAACTTGTTTTGAATACAATTTACATAGCGGCAATTTCTCTTACTTCCACACTGCCGCCGGTGTTAAATATCGGGCAGCCTTTTGCTATATCAACTGCTTCATCATATGAATCAGCTTTTACAATTGAATAACCGCCTATTGATTCCTTAATGTCTGTGTAAGGGCCGTTAGTTACAATGTTATTACTTTTTACAACCTTGCCGGTATCCTGCAAGCGGTCGCCCTGCGTTACCAATTTGTTTTCAGCCGCAATACTGCCTAACCAATCCATCCATTTTTTCATCATGGCTTCTGCCTGCTCCTGCGTTGCCTGCTGCATGTTGCTGTAATCTGTTCTGTATAAAAACAAAAACTGTTTCATTTTTTATATTTTTTATTGTTAAGAATTAATTTAATGAACGCCATCTCTTTTGGCAATTTTTCTTACTTCAACTGTATTGCCTTCGCCTTGCAAAACAGGACTGCCTTTTGCAAACTCAACTGCTTCATCTGTTGAATCTGCTTTAATGATAATGTAACCACCGATGGTTTCTTTTATATCACCAAAAGGTCCGTTAGTTACAACACCATTATAGCCTACAACCTTTGCATCTTCAAACGGCAAACCATTGCCGCCGCTGAATTTGTTTTGCGCAGTAATTCCACCAATCCAATCCATCGTTTGTTTCATCCATTTTTGCATTTGCTCCGGCGATGCGATTTTTTTCCCATCCTCATGCCGGAAGATTAAAATGTATTCATCCATAATTTAATTTTTATTGTGCATAATTTGATTACAGAGTTATAACAACCAGGATGAAAAGAATTGGACAGGCACAGAAAGAATTTTATTTAATCAGCAATTCTTTCCATTTATTTGTCTCAGCAAATTCTTTAATAACAGCATTTCTTTTCACAAGCAATTTTGTTAGGTACTTTTTAAGTACAATTTTATCAGCTACTCCGCCCAAAAACCCAAAAGGCGATTGAAATGAAAACACATCATTCATAATTATGCAGCCATTTTTTGTTTCAAAATAATGGTCATGTACAATATATTTGAACGCACCTTTAATCTGTTCATCCCTGAAATGAAAGGGTCTGTTGTAAGCTGTAATCTGTGAGGTTAGTTTTTGAGTTATTCCAAAATGTTTTGCCTGCCATGTTACAAACTCATTTAAATTTATTAAACCTGTTGTAACTCCATCAACAGCTTTTTCATTTGTATGTGCGGTTGAAATTTCATGAAGGTCAATACTTCGCGAAAGGTCAAAACAAATTTCAAGAGTTGAATTAATTTTTGTTTTAAGTTTAATTAACTGCACTTGTGAAATTATGAGTTTGATATGTTTTTATAAAGGCCTTACAAAATTGATGGTTTATTGTTGAAGAAATAGCAGGCCATGATGTAAACATAAAACCTGCTTATGTCTTTTTAGAAGATATTCAAAGAAAGAAATTCTTAATAACAAATTCAGATATAAATTAAATTCGTTATTCAAAAAACCTATATATACGAAACAAATTTTTACACTAACGATTTTTTTGGCTGCATGCATTTTTGCAAAATACAGGCACACCTGTATAATAATTCTTTAGCAACTATAAAACTGGTTATTTAAAGTTGCAGTAATTATAACTATTTTTATCTTTTAATTAATTAGTTTCTAACCAAACAAAAAATTTATGAAAAAACCTTTACTTTTTACGCTCGCTCTTTGCTGCTTTTTTTTAAGTTTAATTGCCCAGGGCCCAACACTTACATCAGCCAATACAGCTCCAATTGTTGGCGAAAAGTTTCAAAGTCAGTATACAAAAGCAGGTAATGTTGACGACAAAACCGGCGGCGCTAACCAAACATGGGATTACACAAATCTTGTTGATAGTGGTGCTGCTTATAACCTGGTTGCAGTAACACCGTCCTCAACACCTTTTGCAGATTCTTTTCCTTCCAGCAACCTGGTACTAAAAACGCTGTATGATTCGGCTTATTTATACTTCAATTCTCAAACCACGGGGTTAAGTGAATTAGGTGCAGCATTATCAGATTCTACTGTATTAAGATACACAAAACCTAAAATCTACCTGCCTTATCCTTTTTCTTATGGCGATTTTTTTACTGATTCTGTTGTTGAACAATCAGCAGGTTTTGATTTTGTATTGCGTGGTAAAGACAGTTTATATGGTGATGGTTATGGTACACTTAAAACACCGGTTGCTGTTTATAACAATGCGCTGCGTGTAAAATATATTGAATATATAAAATATTCCACAGACACTTTAGGCATTACTACAACAATTATTGATCGTACTGTAAACTACATTTATTTTACTCCCGATACACATTCGCCATTAATGTCAATTGCAGAAATTGAAGCTATAACCACTTCATCTGTGTTAGGCCAGGTTATTTTTACTGATACCATTCATTCTAAAAGTGTTTCTTACTTAAAAAAAGTTTCGTTGCCGCTTTTATTTGTATCATTTAATGCTTCATTAAATAATAACACAGTGCAGTTGCAATGGCAAACAGCGCAGGAAAATAATACAGGTAATTTCAACGTACAGCGCAGTGTAACCGGCACTAATTTTACAGATATTGCAGAAATAAAAGCAACAGGCAGTTTTGCTGTTTCTCAGTACAGGTATGCCGATGAGAGCTTTGCAAAAACAGGCGTGCCGCCATCTGTATTTTATCGCATAAAAGAAACTGATAAAGATGGAAAAGAATTTTATTCAAAAACTGAAGTTGTTCATGGAAATACAAGCGCAGTAAGTTTATATCCCAACCCCGCAATAAACTATATAAACTTAAATATTAAAGATGCTGCTGTTGCAGATGCAATATCTATTTATGATGCAAAAGGGCATCTTGTAAAACAATATTTTAATTACTCTGTAAACCAACCGGTAAATGTTTCAGGCTTAAGTAAGGGTACTTATTTTGTGCAGGTAAAAATAAAAGACAAAACAACTACCACAACTGTTGTTAAAGAATAACGCAAACATTTTTATTATTAAAAAGCCTTGCTTGAAACGGCGAGGCTTTTTAATAATAACTATTTGATAAAAGAGAGAGCAGCAACACAAGTGAAAGCATAATTATTTGGTACTCGCCAATAGTTTTTTCTTTAACCATTTTCTTACCGGTTCATCATACCACTTAAGACAAACGTATGCCAGTATAAAACTTGATACAAAAGTGAGTAGGGCAAATGGAAGTGCCTGCTGAAAACCTGGTTTATGATCACTCACCCACGCTGTGTATATATAGATAAGCGGATAATGCGTGATATATATGGGGTAAGAAATATCACCTAAAAGCTTACATAATTTTGAAGCACGTTTGCCTTTTATTTGTCCGCTGGCGCCAACAAATACAATTAACGGGAAAACAATGATTATACTTAGTGACTCATAAAGACCATTCATCCATACATGCTCGCTACCACCAATTCTTGGTATACATAAAATAATAACCAACAATAAACTGCACCAAAAAAATGCATGCTCTATATAAGTGAGCTTGGCTGCCCGTGAAAGTAATAATCCCGCGAAAAATGGAAACATCATACGTGTAAACCCAATACGCAGTTGATCAGGGGTTATTGACCAGCCACCTATCAGGTCGCCTTTTGTTATGGCAAGCTGCATTAATGCACAAGCTGCTACCAACACCAATATCAAAAGAGCAGTTTTAGAAAATTTTTTAACGCCGATAGCATAAAAAATATTGGCAACATATTCAAAGAACAAAGACCAGCCCGGGCCATTCAGCGGATGCATCTCCTGCCAGCCACGTATATCCATTGATGGCGGCACGGGAATTAATGTAAACCCAATGAACATTACGAGTAACATTTGCCATACAGGCACCTGATGTATTGCCGGCCACATTGCAGAATCCTGGAAATAAAAACAGACAGCGCCAATTATCATTCCTACAATAACCATAGGCTGCAGCCTTACTAAACGCAGTTTAAAAAAGTCTTTAATGCTCATTTTATTCCAGCGGTCATCATAAGCATAACCAATAACAAAACCTGAAAGCAGAAAGAAAAAGTCAACGGCAAGATAACCGTGATTAATTACCTGGTCTAAAGGACTGGTGGCATGTGCTTCAAAAATATGAAAGGCGACTACTGTAACAGATGCTACGCCGCGCAGACCATCTAATATTTGGTAATGAGGCTTGGTAGTTAGTGCGTTTGGTTTCAAGTGCGGAAATTAGGAATTGTTTAAAGATTTAATGTAAAATGTTAGAGATATCATTAAGCGTATTTGAAATTTTTTCTATCATATTGTGAGTCGAATTAATTTTTATACGTTCAATAATACGTTTACTTTATTTACTCATCAATTTTTTTCTCTATTAACCAATGATGCCCGAATGGATCTGCAATTTCTCCCTGCCGATAATTATATTCATAGTCTTTCACAGCACTTATTTCAATAGCGCCTGCTTCAATTGCTTTGTTCATTACAGCATGTACATCCGGAACAAACAAACCAATAATGGTTGTTGATCCATTGTATTTTTCCGTAGAAAAGAAATATGGTTTGGTTACTTCATGCAAGTGAAATATAGCTCCGTTAATGGAAAGCTCAGCAACATGAATGCTGCCATCATCATTGGTGAAACAAAAATGCTCTGTTGCACCAAATGCCTTTGCATAAAAAGAAATGTCTTTAACTCCATTATTGATGAGTAGTTGCGGAGCAAAAAATGTTTTATTGTTTTCTTCTGGCATATATTCTTTCTAAGAGGTAAAGTTTTATGTAGCGCATCGTCCCTTTCAGGAGACGATGCCTGACACGAAAATTAGTGTTGCCTAAAGGAAGTTTACTCATAATTTTTGTTAGCCCATTTAATTGAAGGTTCAACCCACTCTGTCATCGGCTTATAAAGAAATCCGTGTTTCAATCCTGTATTCAATTCTATTTCTTTGTAATGGGAAATGGTTGAGCCTGTTTTGTTTTTAAATTCAACACAGGAATGTCCTATGTCGTCGCTCTTTTCATAAATTGATAAAATATTGCCACAAAATTGTATTTGCGGAAGGCCTTGTAAAATATCATTGTTGCAACCAGCGATAAAAACAAAATTCACATCTTTATTTTTAAGATAAGATGAAATAAGCATAGTAATAACTGCTCCTTTAGAAGCACCGGCAACTGTTATATCATTTGGTTTAACTCCTTTCTTTATTAAGCTGTCAATTTCATTAACAATTTTATCTGCGTAGTCAACGGCATTAGTATTTTTTTGTCTTACCTCGCTCAAAACAATAAAACCTGCTTTTCTAAAAGCATTAAGAATATTGCCGTATTCATAAGCACCATATCCGTTAACTGAATCAACAGCATTTGCACCCTGGTCTTCTATAATTTTTCCATGCAGGTAAAAGAAATACTGTTGTCCAAAAATTTTGGAAACAGGAATACATGTGATCAAGAGAATAATGAGTAATCTCATTTGTCTTGGCTGTTTAAGGCTCAAGATAAAAGTTTTTGCTAAGAAGAATTTTATTGCTTTGGCAACTGTAATACTCCCCAAAGGTTGCTCATCGTGCTATTTGTAACCGCTAAGTAATTCTTTAATCACCCGTCATACAAAAAACTAATACTCCATTTTTCTTAAAGCAGGCGCTTTAAACCAGGTTATGATAACTACAGCAATCGTCATACACCCACCAAAAATAACAGAGGGAATTACGCCCATCAGTTTCGCCATCAGGCCACTTTCAAATTGCCCAAACTCATTGCTTGAATTAATGAACATGGAGTTTACACTCATCACTCTTCCGCGCATATTATCGGGTGTTTTTAATTGCATAATGGTACCGCGTACTACAACGCTTATTCCATCAAGCATACCACTTATAAGTAAAGCAATAAACGATAGTATAAATAATTTTGAAACGGCAAAGCAGATGATACAAATACCAAATCCAAATACGGCAAACAACAATTTATAACCTTGTTTATTGTGCATGGGGAAAGCAGTTAACAATATCACACTGCATATAGCGCCCATATCTGACGCAGCATTCAAAAAACCAAAACCTTCTGCACCAACTTTTAAAATATCTCTTGCAAAAACAGGCACCATGGCAACTGCGCCACCAAACAATACAGCAAAAAGATCAAGAGATAACGCACCTAAAATTTCTTTTGTTTTGAAAACGAAATTCAATCCTTCTTTCACACTTTCCCAGGTTTTCTTTTCGTTCTTCTCACCCAATGGCGGCTTTGGTTTTATACGGATAAGGATGAGAAATGAGGCTGAAATCAAACAAATAATCACTGTGAAAGTTCCTGTGTTTCCCAAAGCTGCAATTAATAAACCTCCGGCAGCGTGACCGCTAACTGATGCTGATAAATAAGAGCCCTGGTTCCAGGTGGTAGCATTCTGCAATAAATTTTTAGGAACTATTTGTGCAAGCATTACATTAAAAACCGGCCCAACAAACGAGCGTACAATCCCGGTACAAAAAACAATTGCATAAATAAAAATAGCAAGGTTATAATTTGAAAAAATATGGCTGCTGTTTTTTGTTGATAATAACAACAGCAACATAGCCGCAATAAAATATAAGATGATACCGCGTATCAATAATTTTTTTTTATCACTCAGGTCAATTATATGACCGGCATATAAAGCCAGGGAAACTGCAGGCACCACTTCGCTCAAACCAATTAAACCAATTGCAAACGGAGCGTTGGTTAAATTATAAATCCACCAGCCAAGCAAGGTTGTCATCATCCGCAAAGCTGCTACAAAACAAAACCTGCCTGTAACAAGATTTCTAAACTCAGTAATTTTTATTGAGTCAAAAGCCCCTTGTTTTTTACCAGGAATAATTTCGTTCATTAATTGATGTAAAGTTTAAGGCAAAGTAAAATAATGCTGGCCTTGCTCTATTTCGTTTTCTAAAGCGTTAAGTACTGTTTGCAAATGCGCTTCATTACTTAAAAAATCTGCATTGGAAGCATCAATAAAAATCGTTTTTATATTGTGTTGTTTTATATAGTTTGTATATGTTTCCTGTATCCTGAATAAATATTCATCCGCAATATTTTGCTCATACACACGGTTACGCTTCTTAATATTTTTCTGCAGCTTTTGCACAGGTGAATGCAGGTAAATAATTATATCAGGGAAAATTAATTGCTGCTGCATTATATCAAATACCCGCTGATACAGCCTGAACTCTTCTTCAGATAAATTAATTTTTGCAAACAACAGGCACTTTGTAAAAATATAATCAGAAACAGTAATGCTTTGAAAAAGGTCGCTGGTGTGTATTGTATCTTTTAACTGCTTATAACGCTCAGCCATAAAAAAAAGCTCCAGCGGAAAAGCGTTCTGCTTTGGATTTTCATAAAACTTAGGCAGGAAAGGATTATCAGCAAACTGTTCTAATATTAACCGGGCATTTAATTTTTTTGAAAGCAGATGTGCAAGTGTCGTTTTTCCCGCACCAATATTTCCTTCAATAGCTATATAATGGTATTGCATTGGCATCAAAATTAACCGTGCTGTTTACTTATCGGTTGAAATTTTATGCACAGGTAATTCATCTTTACATTCTATTAATAACTGGTTGATTGTTTTATTGAACACAGGATGAATAATTTCCCCGGCTATTTCTGCAAGCGGTGTTAAAGCAAACCTTCTTTCAGCTAAATGGGGGTGCGGAATTGTAATATGAGATGAGCTATACACTAAATTATTCATCAGCAAAACATCAATATCAATTATACGCGGCGCCATTTTAAAGCTGCGTGTTCTGCCTGATATATTTTCTATTTCCAGTAAAGCCTGCATTAAATTATCTGGTTGCAATAAAGTATGTAAGGCAATTGCCTGGTTATAAAAATCAGGCTGATCTGTATTACCCCAGGCAGCCGTTTGATACACTGAAGATACTTGCTTAACAGCACCGCACTTTTGGTTAATCAAAGCTGCAGTTTGTTCGAGATTTTTTAAACGGTTTCCCAAATTACCACCTGTAAGCAGAAAAGCTGTATTCATAAATTCACGATATAAAAGCGCTAAATATCTTTATTTTTGCGCCCTGCGTATAATTGAAGTTTGCAGCTTTAGTTTTAAAGCAGCTTGATTCGCTTATAAGTTAACACTAAGCCTGAAAGGTAAATACAAATAAACATGAGAAGTTTTTTTTTAAGATTTTTTTTGCAACATTGGTAGCATTGATATTGTTTAGCATTGCCCTGTTTTTTTGCGGTTTCAATTTTTATAAGCAATGCAACTTCACCCTCAAAGCCTGATATTGGTTCAAATGGAGTGCTTATATTGGATTTGAATAAAGAGTTTGCGGAGCAGGCTAAAACTGATCCTATCAATAGTTTTTTAGGTGATCATTCCAAAGATGTTCCCGGCTTGTATGATGTTGTTAGAATGGTCCGCTACGCGAAATCAGATTCATCTATCAAAGGCATTTATATTAAAGCAGGCGATAATGAAAATGGTTATGCAGGGAGTGAAGAACTGCGACAGGCATTGATCGATTTTAAGAAGAGCAACAAGTTCATTCTTGCTTATGGAAGTGTTATTCCTGAGAAAGCTTATTTTGTTGCTACCGTTGCTGATAAAATTTATTGCAATCCTGCAGGCGGTGTTGAATGGAATGGATTTGCAGTGGATGAAATGTTTTTGAAAGGTTTGCTCGATAAGCTTGAAATAAAACCTGAAATTTTTTATGCGGGAAAATTTAAAAGTGCAACTGAACCATTGCGTGTTACAGAAATGACGGATGCCAATCGTTTACAAACTACAGTTTGGTTAAGCGACATCTACAATAATTTATTGATAAGAACAGCTGAAGCAAGGCAAACTGATACAGCAACTTTACATCAGTTAGCCAATACAGGTGCAGTGCAAACTGCAAAAGATGCATTGAAATATAATTTGGTTGATGGTTTGAAATATGATGATGAAGTGCAAACAGAATTGCTTGATCGCTTACACAAAAAACAAAAAGACAACATCAATTTTGTGAGTTTAGGAAATTATGCTGCTGCAGTTAATTTTCAAAAAAATA
>JABDGW010000062.1:538-17965 GCA_013285855.1 Bacteroidota bacterium | reverse complement strand
GTGAACTTGACCGTACAATTCTTCCGATACAGGAACCAACGCCGCCAACTTATAAGGAACTGGATGCCCGTGATGCGAAAGCGCCTTCACGCTCTGAAATAAAAGCTCCGCAGGGAGCTCCTAATGTAGTAATTGTTTTACTCGATGATATCGGCTTTGGTGCTGCAAGCACTTTTGGAGGTCCTTGTAACATGCCAACACTGGACAGGATTTCAAAACAAGGATTATTGTACAACTGCTTTAATACAACAGCGCTTTGTTCCCCCACACGTGTTGCATTGCTTACAGGCCGTAATCATCATATTAATAATGCAGGTGCTATCATGGAGCTTGCCACTGGTTTCCCCGGCAACACGGGTGTTCGTCCAAACAGCGTTGCACCGCTGGCAGAGATGTTGCGTTTAAATGGTTACAGCACCGCGGCTTTTGGAAAGTATCATGAAACTCCTCCATGGGAGGTTTCTGTTTCCGGTCCTTATGATCGCTGGCCAACACATTCCGGGTTTGATAAATTCTATGGTTTTATAGGCGGTGAAACCAATCAATGGGCTCCGGCGATCTATGACGGAACGGTAAGAGTGGAGCCCCCACATGATCCCAATTATCACTTTACTGTTGATATGACCAACCAGGCAATTAACTGGACACAGGCGCAACACTCGCTTACTCCTGATAAACCATTCTTCATGTATTTTGCCACTGGTGCTTTGCATGCACCACATCATGCGCCCAAAGAATACATTGATAAATACAAGGGCAGATTTGATGAAGGCTGGGATAAACTGCGCGAAGAAACTTTTGCCAAACAAAAGCAACTTGGAGTTATTCCTGCCAATGCACAGCTTACGCCAAGACCAAAAGAAATTCCTTCCTGGGATTCGCAGACACCTGATCAGAAAAGATTGGAAGAAAAACAAATGGAAACCTTCGCAGGTTTTGCTGAACATACAGACTATGAAGTAGGAAGGCTGTACGATGCACTCGACAGTATGGGCGTTTTAAACAATACCGTATTCATTTATATTGTTGGCGATAACGGTGCCAGTGCAGAAGGCGGACCCGAAGGCGCTTACAATGAAATGATGGCTTTAAATGGCATCATTAATACGGCTGATATGATGATGCCGCATATTGACGACTGGGGTGGACCAACCACCTTTCCGCATTATGCTATTGGCTGGGCGCATGCCATGAACACTCCTTTTCAATGGACAAAACAAATTGCTTCTCATTTTGGCGGTGTGCGTAATCCAATGGTAATTTCCTGGCCTGAAAAAATAAAAGCAAAGGGAGAATTGAGAACACAGTTTTGCCATGTTACAGATATAGCACCTACCGTTCTCGAAGCAGCAGGATTGCCATTTCCAAAGATGGTTAACGGAACGGAGCAAACACCTTTTAACGGGGTATCGCTGGTGTATACCTTCAATGACGCGAAAGCAGCATCAAAACATACTACACAGTATTTCGAAATGTTTGGAAACAGAGCCATCTATAGTGACGGATGGATTGCCTGCACCCGGCATTCTATTCCATGGTTAATGGTGAAAAATCCACCTTTGAAAGATGATGTATGGGAATTATATCATGTAGATGAAGATTTCAGCGAAGCAAATGATCTTGCAGCCAAGAATCCGCAAAAGTTAAAAGAATTGCAGGATCTTTTTATGAAGGAAGCAGAAAAAAATCATGTGCTGCCAATAGATGACCGAAGAGCTGAACGGTTCAATGCTGCTATTGCAGGCAGACCCGATATTATGGGTAGCCGCACTTCTCTTACGGTTTATACTGGTATGACCGGGATGACAGAAAATGCATTTATCAATGTAAAGAATTGTCATCATACCATTGATGCTGTTGTTGACCTAAGCAATGCAAATACGAATGGTGTTATTCTTGCACAGGCAGGATTATTTGGCGGATGGTCATTGTATTTCAAAAACGGGAAAGTGCATTATGAATATAATTATTTCGGGGTTGAGAGAACTAATATCGCATCTGCAACAGCAGTATCTGCCGGCAGGCATATTATAAAATATGAGTTTACACCCGACGAAGCAAAGCCCGGCGCAGGGGGTAACTGCACATTGTATGTTGATGGTAAAAAAGCAGCTGAAGGACACATTCCAAAGACGCAGCCTTTTGTGTTTTCTGCTGATGAAGGCACAGATGTAGGTATGGATGGAGAAACAGCAGTGTCGAACGATTACAAACAGGGCGACAACAAATTCACGGGCATCATTGAAAAAATTACTATTGACATTGATCCTTCAAAGCTTAGTAAAGAAGACGAGGAAAAGGTAGAACAGGCAGATCAAGAGGCTGCTGCGGCTGAAGATTAGTCTTCTGTGATAGACTAAAATTGTATAATGTAAAACTTATCAGGATTTTTTGAAACGGAATGATGTGATAAGAGAATTCATCACCATCGCAGGAATGTAAAAATTCAACATCAGAATACGCCTCATAGCTTGGACCAAATACTAAATGATCAGAAACAATAAATCTCATTTTACCTGTTACATTGATCTGGATAAGATATACCCGGTCTATTCCGGAAATAGTAATTTGAAGTAATCAGTCGGTGGCGGAACAGGTTTAATAAAGTCTGTAACATGTTCTGCATAGCCATTGGTAAAAGTTAAAAGGGAGTTACCACTGTTAAACCAGTTACTCCATTCTTTTTGCGCATGGCAAATAGAAGACACTATGCAAATAATAAAAATGATTAGGGTTTTCTTCAAACAACAGTTGTTTTGACGCGGCAAATTTACAATTCTATTTTGGGTATGGTATAATGCTGATATTATTAAATTCAACTCTGAATATTACACATCTTTTCCCGCAGAAATTAAAGTAAAAATTCTTTCATCTTTGCGCAGCAAATTGAAAACACATGGCTAACGAAAAAAAAGCAGCAGTCGGATTTATTTTTATTACATTATTAATTGACACCATGGGATTTGGGTTGATCATTCCCGTATTGCCCAAGCTGATTGCCGAATTGAAAAACATCTCTGTAAACCAGGCAAGTGCTTATGGTGGTTTATTATTATCCACGTATGCGGTTACACAATTTTTATTTGCACCTGTAATCGGCAACTTAAGTGACCGATATGGCCGCAGGCCTGTAATATTATCATCATTGCTCGGCTTTGGTATTGATTATATTATTCTCGCATTGGCGCCAACATTCGGGTGGTTGTTTATTGGTCGTGTTATAGCAGGCATTACAGGCGCCAGCTTTACCACAGGCGCTGCTTATATAGCCGATGTAAGCACACCGGAAACAAGAGCCAAAAATTTTGGAATGATCGGTGCTGCATTCGGGATAGGTTTTATTATTGGCCCGGCATTAGGCGGGTTACTGGCAGGCTGGGGAATAAGAGCGCCTTTTTATGCAGCAGCAGCATTATGTTTATTGAATGCTTTGTATGGTTTTTTTGTACTGCCTGAATCATTAAGCGAAAGCAACCGTCGCGCCTTCAACTGGAAAAAAGCAAACCCTTTTGGTTCATTACAATTTTTACGAAAAACTCCTGCCATTGCCGGTCTTGCACTTTGTTATTTTTTGATCTTTTTAGCGGCACAGGCTGTGCAGGGCAACTGGAGTTTTTTTACGATGTACCGCTTTAACTGGACACCCGGTCTCGTAGGTATTTCTCTTGCCGTAGTAGGTGTGTTGATTGGTGGTGTGCAGGTAGGATTAACAAGAGTATTGAATCCAAAGATCGGGGATGAAAAAAGCATTTACCTCGGGTTGATTTTATATACTATCGGGTTGGTTTTATTTGCTTTTGCTTCTTCCACCTGGATGATGTTTGTATTTCTTATTCCTTACTGCATGGGTGGTGTTGCAGGGCCTTCATTGCAATCAACACTGGCTGGCCATGTTGCGCCCAACCAGCAGGGTGAATTACAAGGCGCATTAACCAGTTTGATGAGTCTTACCACTATTATTGGCCCGCTGCTTATGAATAACCTGTTTACTTTTTTTACCAGCCCAAAAGCACCGTTTCAATTTCCGGGTGTGTCGTTTTTATTGGGCGCGATATTCATGTTGTTGAGTATCGTTATTGTATGGGCTGTTTTAAACAGGGAGAAAAAATTGGCGGCGGGAAGAATTCAGTAGTTGAATATGTATAATGCTATTGACTAAATCATATAAATAAAAAACCGGGAACAATGTCCCGGTTAATGTATAAGGGGCTTAGTTAAAAATCGTTCCTGTCTCTTTAGTCTCTCTCTGCTTTTCTTGCTTCGTTGTTTAAATTGTTGGCGGCTTTTTCTGATTCATTTTCTGCCTTGTTGGCTGCATTGGCAGAGTTGGTTTTTATATCACCAACTGTGTTTTTAATTGCAGCACCGGCTTTATCAAAAATGTTTCCCGTTTCTGCTTTTGCATCGTTAGCGGCCTTGGTCGCTTCATTGTCTGCAGTTCTTGCTTTGTTTTCTGTACTTGTTTTTACATCTTTTACAGTATTTTTTATTGCTGTACCTGCATCATCAACAGTGTCTGCGATTTTATTACCGAGGCTTTCATTTGTGTTTGACATAATTTATTTTTTTAGATTAAAATAATACATGTATGGTAAGACAATTAGTGTGCCACGGCTTTGCCAATATCATCCATTGTTGAATTTCTTTGGTTACTTTATCTCCGTAGTAATTATTTTTATTTGCCTCGATGAATACATCGCATTTCTTTCTTTCAAGAGAAAGAAAGTGACAAATACAATTAGATAAAAAGCATTAAAGAATGAGCAAAAAAAACCTGTTAGCTTTCAAAAACTAACAGGTCTGGTAACCAGGCATTATCTATTTGGAAGCCATTGCTTCTCCATATGAATCATAATATTCTTTGTGTTCACTTATCTTTCCATCCCTGAAAGTAAACACCATTGCCCAGTCACCGGAATAAGCATTACCCGTTTTCTTCGATTTTGCATCCCAATGCCCCAGGGCAACTACTTTGTCGCCTTGCGAAACGTATTCATATATGTCAAAGCCCGGAAAGTCTTTGTTGGCATAAATGTATTTGAAAAAATCTTCCACACCTTTCTTTCCATGATACACACGGGCATACGGAAGAATATCAGTAGGTCCCGGGCAGGTCCATTTAATATCATCTGTAACCAGGTCGAGAATAGCGGGCACATTACCCTGGCCAAATAAATCATATAATTCCTGGGCAATGTCTTTGTTTGTCATTGTTGCAGTTTCCATTTTTGTTTTTTTTAATAGTGAATAATTTTTGCCAAAGTTCTGCTCACTACTGTTGTTGTTGTGAGGACAAACAGTGCGGAATGTTTCACATTCCTGCTAATCATCAGGACAAACTGTGCATCACCAGGATTATTTTGTCTTTTTCTTTAACCTCGCATCTTTTATGGGCTAAGAAGATGATGAGAAACGATACATGGTTAACTTTATAACAATATCAAACTTGTCGTTTCTAAAATCAATATTTACAATTGCCTGTACCTGTCTTTGTCTAACCGTTGCTGCGCAGGTTCCGACGGGCTATGAAACTGTTTCCATTGCACAGGGTTTATCGCAGGGAATGGTGTTTGCTGCATTGCAGGACAAGCAAGGATTTATATGGGTGGCTACAAAAAACGGGTTGAACCGCTATGATGGGTATAACTTTAAAGTCTTTACGAACGATCCTTATGATTCAAATTCCTTAAGCGGCAACACGATTACGGCGCTCTTTGAAGACAGTAAGGTACGGATATGGGCGGGCACCGACAATGCAGGTTTAAATGTGTATGATAGTAAAAGTGCCCGGTTTTACAGAATTCCACATCGCACTACTGACGCCAATAGTTTATCAGGTAGCTGGGTACGCAATTCAATAACAGAAACAAATGACGGCAAAATACTTGTACCAACTGAGCAGGCAGGCTTTAATGTAGTCACGCTTCCCAACGATTTTTTTAAAAAGAAAACAACGCCTGTTATTGTAAGGTTATCACTGCCGGGCAATGAACAGGTGTATGGAATAGGAAAAGACGAAGCGGGAACAATATGGATAAGCAGCTACTCCAATAAAGTATATCGTTTCGATCCGGTCAACAATACATTTCAGTTATTCGATGATTATCGTTTTTACAACAATGGTTATGAAACGGATGATGGGGCAATTTGGATCAACAATAATTTTTTTCTGTGGAATGGAACGGATGTGGTACCATTATTTGATACAACAAAAATAAAACCGGGTAACCTGCTCATGAAGTGCAAAACAGAACCCTGGATAGATTTTCATGAAGAACTTTTTTATTATGATATAAGCAAATGGGTGCCGGGCGAGCCTGTGCAATGGGGTTATGAAAAAAATCTTCCCAATGATTCTAAAATTTTATTTCCTTTTTTAATTGACCGCTCCGGCATGTTATGGACAGGCACAAAAGGATATGGATTGCGTAAATATAATATTGCGTCACGCAGGTTTCGTGCGGAAGCTAATGGATATAGTGTAAGATATATTGTCCCTTCTGTGAATGGTATTTTTTTGGGAGCGTATCCTTATGAATGGAGAGAACTGGTAAATGATTCTGTTGAAAGTAATGCACTCCGGAAGATTGCGCCTGTTGCTGCAATCGATAACTTAGTTATTTCCAAAACCGGTGATTACTGGATAAGGAATGATGATGTAAATGCAAAAGCTGGACTATTGCAGTACCACATCAAAACAGGAACAACAACTGCATTTCCCACTGTTCAGTTTAATCACGGGCAAGGTGATAAGCAGCCTATGATTGAAGACAGCAAGGGTAACATCTGGTTTCCTGCGTTGGGCGGCACATTTACAAGAATAAATGAAGCAACAGGTAACACCGATACATTTAACATCAATACCAATCATACAAGACCAATGCTTTCTTCCGCGATTTGCACAGCGTTATATGAAGACGGAAGCGGCGTGTTCTGGTCGGGAACAGTCGAAGGATTTGCAAGGATTGATTTTACTGATGACAAAAATCATCAGCCAAAAATAAACTGGTATTTTAATAACGCAAATGACCGCAATTCTCTTAACTACAATCATGTTTCCTGTTTTCTTGATGACCCTTTACAACCGAAGAAATACATCTGGATTGCAACGAAAGGCGGCGGGGTTAATAGGTTGAATAAATCAACCGGCGATTTTTTTCATCTTACTTCTAAAGAAGGTTTGCCGAATGATGTGGTGTATGGAATATTGGCAGATAATACAGGTAATATATGGGGCAGCACCAACAAAGGAATATTTTGTGTCTTATCAAAAAAAGATGATACAGGTGATCATTACGAGGTAAGAAATTTCAGCAAAACAGATGGACTGCAGGATGATGAATTTAATACAGGTGCTTTTGCTAAACTACCTAACGGTGATCTTGCATTTGGTGGTGTAAATGGCGTGAATGTTTTTAATCCTGCCGAAGTATTGATGCCGGGTTATTCACCTGCTGTTTTTATTACTGATATATCTGTGAACAGCGAACCGCTTAGCCCGAATGATAAAACAGGAATATTATCTCAATCCATCGAGCTAACAAAAAGCATAACATTAAACTGGTTGCAGGATATTCTTACACTTGAATTCTCTTCTCTTGATTTTACAGCTCCTGCTCAGAATAAATATCGTTACCAGTTAACGGGCGTTGATAAAGATTGGATTGAAAGTGGTAATCGCCGCACCGCAACTTATTTGCATCTGCCGCCGGGTAACTACGATTTCAAAGTGCAGGGCACCAACAGCCAAGGTGTGTGGAGTGATAAAATTACAACACTGCACATTCGTGTATTGCCGCCATGGTGGCGTACATGGTGGGCTTATGTTTTTTTTGCTTTGTTATTGATACTATGCGTATGGGCTTATTTCAGGTTTACCATAAATAGGGCTAAGCTGAAAGCGCAGTTGAATTTTGAACAACTGGAGGCAAAAAGAGTAAAGGAACTTGACACAGTAAAAACACAACTCTACACCAACATCACACATGAATTCAGAACACCGTTAACGATCATATTAGGAATGGCGAAACAAATACAAGATAAGCCCGATGAAAATTTTAATAGCGGTATGGATATGATTATTCGCAACGGGCAAAACCTTTTGAAGCTGGTGAATGAAATGCTTGACCTCTCAAAACTTGAAACAGGAAAAATGTTATTGCAATTGGTGAATGGTGATATGATCAATTTCCTGCATTACATTGTTGAAGCTTTTCATTCCCTCGCAGAGAGCCAGCAAAAACAATTGCATTTTTTATCTGAAATAGATTCGCTGTATGTTGCGTATGACCCCGAGAAGATTCGCCAGGTAGTAGCCAATTTATTATCGAATGCTTTAAAATTCACACCGGCAAAAGGAAATATTTATATATCGGTAAATGAGCAGCCTGTTCACGAACAAACCTATAAAACTAATCTTGTTATTAAAGTAAAAGATACAGGTATTGGAATTCCTGAAGATCATTTGCCGCACATCTTCGACAGGTTTTATCAATCAGATAATAGTTACACAAGAAAGGCAGAAGGAACAGGCATTGGTTTGGCACTGACCAAAGAATTAATCAAATTAATGGAAGGAGAGATCACTGTAAAGAGTCCGCCTCCGGGAAGTAATAAAGGAACTGAATTTATTGTATCACTACCATTAACATTGGTGGAAGATGATGAAATGAATAATGTACTGCCGGTTTTAAAGATTGAATATGCGCCGGCAATTTTACCTGCTGAAAATAAAATAATCATCACACACGATGGCGACTCAGCAAAACCATTAATTCTTTTAGTAGAAGATAATGCTGATGTAGTTGCTTACACTGCGAGCTGTCTTCCGGATTACCGCCTTGCTGTTGGTAAAGACGGAAAAGAAGGTTTTGAAATTGCAAAAGAAATTATACCGGATCTAATTGTAACGGATGTGATGATGCCTTTTGTTGATGGATTTGAATTATGCAAAATGTTGCGTAGTGATGAGCACACCAGCCATATACCGGTTATTATGCTTACCGCGAAAGCAGGTATTGAAAGCAGGCTGAAAGGTTTAAGCACAGGCGCAGATGTATATCTTGAAAAGCCATTTAATAAAGAAGAGCTATTGATCCGCGTAACTAAGCTGCTGGAACTGCGAAAAAATTTGCGACAATATTATTTGAAGAAAGCCGGGCTTGCTGATGTTGCGCCATCGCCGGCATTTTATGCCGCAAACGGTGAGATAGTTTTGAAAGATAACAAAGAAGATGAGTTTGTAAAGCGGGTAAGAGAAGCAGTAGAAGAGCATTTCTCAGATGCCGACTTTACTGTAGAACAATTATGCAAACTTGTTTTTATGAGCCATTCGCAACTGCACCGCAAGCTGGATGCATTAACAGGTTGCGCGCCCAATAAATTTATCCGCATGATACGTTTGAATAAAGCAAAAGAATTATTGAAGGATCCATCAAACAGTATTGGCTCGATCGCTATAGATTGCGGGTATAATGATCCCGGTTATTTTGCCAGAATATTTAAACAGGAACATGGCGTTACGCCACAGGAGTGGAGGATGAAATAAAAAAGCATTTGCAGCTTTTATATCTTCTCTTGTTAAGTGTTAATGTGCAGTCATTTTGTGCAGTATTAGCTGCATTTGTAGAAGCTGGTTTGCATTAATAGCCTTGTTATTAATAATTATTTTAAACGCAAGGAAAAAATATGAAAACTTAATTTCTAATTCTGATTGCATTTGGTTGTATAACAGTAAATGCTTCAGTCAATTCATCTTTATGTGCTAACAGAACTGATGTCGTTATATCTGCTTTCGATGCAGGAGCATATCCATGAAGCCTGATGAGTATAACACCATGATGTGCTTGTTTCAATCGA
The DNA here is from genome assembly GCA_013285855.1 of Bacteroidota bacterium. Lineage (GTDB taxonomy): Bacteria > Bacteroidota > Bacteroidia > Chitinophagales > Chitinophagaceae > Parafilimonas. Next base: position 8,107 of record JABDGW010000062.1, on the reverse strand, counting down.
AAAACTAATTCTCCAAAATCTTGTCTTGTGTTATTGCAATTCTTTTTCTGTATTTGCCAGTGATAAAATAAATTCATCATCTGCTCTGGGATTAGTTTCAAAAATGTAAACAACATCAAAGCCTGCTTTGCGTAATGCATCAACAATAGGTTTGTCCATTCCTTCATCTGCAAGCAGCTTCATATGGCTACAGGATAAATATTTTCTCCTTTGAGAGATTGAGCAGCAAAAGCAAGAGCTGCTTTAATATCTTCTTTAGTTAAATGAGGGTGTGCAATTAAAATATCTTCTTGTGTTTCTCCTGAAGAAAGTTTTTCAAGAATTAGTTCAACCGTTATGCGTGTATTTTTTATAATCGGTTTACCCATCATGATTTTGGGATTCACTTCTATATATTGTTCAATATTCATGTGAGTAATTTACTTGCAAGTTAAGATTTTTATTTGGGGTCTTTCAGTAGCTATCTTGATGCAGCTGATTGATTATATAAACAAAAAAACCGGGAACAATGTCCCGACTTAGTGTATTCAAGGCTAAGTGTTAAATATCGTTTCTATATTCCTGGTCTTTTATATCCCGATCTGCTTTGCGGGCCTCATTGTTTAAATTGTTGGCAGTTTTTTCTGACTCATTTTGTGCAGTATTTGCTGCATTTTTAGAGTTTGTTTTTATATCACCAACTGTGTTTTTAATTGCAGCACCGGCTTTATCAAAAATGTTTCCTGTTTCTGCTTTTGCATCGTTAGCGGCCTTGTTCGCTTCGTTGTCGGCAGTTCTTGCTTTGTTTTCCGTATTTGTTTTTACATCTTTTACAGTATTTTTTATTGCTGTACCTGCATCATCAACGGTATCTGCGATTTTATTGCCAAGGCTTTCATTAGTGTTTGACATAATTTATTTTTTAAGTGAATAAATAATTCATGTATAGTGAGGCAATTAGTGTGCCAATGGCTGAAAGTATTTACCGTTTGGGTGATGCTTTTTTAATTAACAATTAATGTGGTTGCAGGCCTGATTTTTCAACTGTTAAACGCTGTTTAAAATTGTTGAATGAAAGCATTTTTTTGATACCAAGCTTAATCAGAGATTTAAACAGTAACGATGGGTGAATTTTAACAGAAGAAGTTCGTTTATAATTCTAAAACTTATATGCGCGTTGTATTAGACACAAATATTTATAGGCGCGACTTTGCCTTAAACTCAAATGACTTTAAAATTTTTATTGACTATTTGAAAAAAACAAATGCAACTTTAAGCATGCCTCAAATTGTTATAGAAGAACTGTGCTTTTTGTATGATAAGGAGGTTGATAAGTTAAAAAGTGATTTTGAAATTGCATTAAAGAATTATAATCAAACCAGTATTAATGAAAGTTTGATTTTAGTTAAAGATGGAATGAAGCAAAGAATTACTTATAAAGACTTTTTATTTAAGAAATTCGAAATACATTATATAGATGAGCCTAATTACAAGGCTGATTACTTAAAAGAAATTGTGACAAGAGGTATTCAAAAAATTAAACCCTTTTCTGCAAAAGGAGAAGAGTTTAGAGATGCTCTTTTATGGTTAACAATTTTAGATTACATAAAGCAAGACCAATATGATGACAACATTTTTATATCCGCTAACGTAAAAGATTTTGCCGATGAACAGCGAAAAAACTTGCACCCTATTCTCGAAAAAGAATTGAATGAAAATAATTTAAAGCTTGTTTTTTTTACATCACTCCAAGAATTCAATAAAACCTTTTCATTAAAAATTGATTTTATTACTACTGATTGGCTCAATGAGAACTTAGAGTGGAATAGATTGAATCAAGGGGCTTGCAAAGAAGGTAATATTCACTGTACATATTTTTTTGAATTATACGATAAGCGGTCTGTACATAAACAAAATTTAGAGTTTTATGAAATAGAAGCCGCCTACTTGAATGAAAATGTATATAATTTTTACGTTCATGAAATTTCAATTAATAATTACACAGTGGAAATTTTCTTGACGGGGGTTATTACGACTAAGTTTTTCATCGAAGATAAATTGGATTCTGGCTTTATATCCGAAATAATTAGTACCAATTTTTGGACGCAAACAAAGATTGAAATTAGAGGCAAATCTATAGTTAGATATACTGATGAATATTTTGAAGAAGAAAGTGCTTTAGACTTTTATTGACTGCAAAAAGGAAAACTAAATTCCAACACTTTTTTAGTATGCGCGGTAGCAATTCAACTGACCAAAGGCTGCCGGATTGAAGCGAATACCCCGCTGAAGATTTGTGCATCGGCTTTGTGGCGGAGTAGCAGCGTAAAGCCGGAACTGCAACTGATTAATGAGACGAATGATGAGAGCCCCAAACAAAAAAAGTTATAAGTTAAAGGTTATAAGTTGAGAAGAATGAGATTCCCGTTTTCACGGGAATGACGTTTTGAGTGGTTGTGTCTTTGCTTGCAACATCAATGCTCAACTGCTTAAAAAATCAGTAGTACAAAAGCTTAATCAAGGCGAATGAAAAAAAGTGCTGAATATCTTTTTTTCTTGAACTTTCTTTGGTTACTTTATCTCATGCACTATTATTTTCAATTGCCTCGATGAATGCTTCGCATTTCTTTGTATCAAGACAAAGAAAGTGACAAACATGTTAGCATTTATGCAACATAAAAACTCATCAAAAAAGTATCTTTGTACAATGCCCTCTAAACAAGAACAACTACAAAAATTCAACACAGAATATAACCGATTAAATGAACAGCAGAAACGTGCGGTAGATACCATTGAAGGTCCGGTAATGGTGATTGCAGGACCGGGCACGGGCAAAACACAGATACTCTCTGCACGCATCGGCAAGATATTACTGGATACAGATACGCAACCGCAAAATATTCTTTGCCTTACTTACACAGATGCCGGCGTTATTGCCATGCGCAAACGCATTCTTGATTTTATTGGCGCCGATGCTTACAAGGTGAACATTTATACATTTCATGCTTTTTGTAACGATGTGATACAGGATAATCTTGGCTTGTTTGAAAAGAATGCCCTTGACCCGGTGAGCGATTTGCAACGCATAGATTTATTTAAACAACTGATAGATTCATTTCCAAAAGGGCATGCGCTGAAAAGATATCGCGGCGATGTGTATTACGAGATAAACAATTTGCAGAGTTTGTTCAGCACGATGAAGCGTGAAGGCTGGAGCCCAACGTTTATTAATGAACGTATAAGCGCTTATATAAATTCATTGCACCAGCGTGATGAATACATTGCGAAACGTGCAACAGGTAATTTTAAAAAGGGCGATGTGCGTACAGATAAAATTGCTGAAGAAACAGAACGCATGGAAAAGTTGCGGGCTGCGGTAAATGAGTTTGATAATTTTCAGCAGTTGATGCGCAGCAAAAATTTGTATGATTTTGATGACATGATCAATTGGGTGATTAAAGCATTTGAGGAGAACCCGAACTTGTTGTTGCGTTACCAGGAACAGTTCTTATATATTTTGGTGGATGAATACCAGGATACCAGCGGCACACAAAACCGTTTGGTGGAATTGCTGATCAATTACTGGGATAAACCGAATGTGTTTGTGGTGGGTGATGATGACCAGAGTATTTATCGTTTCCAGGGTGCGAATGTGGAGAACATGATGAGCTTTGCGAACAGTTATAAAAATGATTTGCTCACGGTTGTGCTCACGAATAATTACCGGTCGACACAAGGCATACTGAATGTTTCAAAAACAATTATTGATAAGAACAATGAAAGGCTGATAAGAAAGATTGAAGGGTTAAGTAAAGAACTTGTTTCGTCGAACGATACAATAAAACATCTTACACACAAGCCGATAATTTATAATTATGAAACGCAGCGTCATGAAATGATCGGCATTACGCAGCGTGTTGAACAAATTTTAGCCGAAGGCATTGCGCCGAATAAAATTGGTATTATTTATAAAGAGAATAAATATGGTGAAGAGTTGGCGCAATATTTTAAGCTAAAAAAAATTCCGTATTACAGTAAACGCAGTTTGAATATTCTCTGTATTCCGTTTGCAAAAAAGATCATTTCTATATTAAGGTATTTATCGTTTGAGCATGATATTCCGTACAGCGGCGATGAATTGCTGTTCGAAATTTTGCATTATGATTGGTTCAATATTCCGCCAATAGAAATTGCAAGAATTAGTATTGAAGTTGCCGATAAACAATTTAGTGAAAACAAAACTTCTATTCGCAAAGCGTTGTATGAACGCAGCAAGCAACCGGTGCGAGACCTGTTTACGCAAGGCATGAATGAACAGATGAAGAAGGCAACTGAAGCATTGGAAAGTTTAATATCAAAAGCGCCAAATGTTACGCTGCAAGGTTTGTTTGAATGTATTATTCGCGAAGCCGGTGTATTAAATTATATTATCCAAAGCGATGAAAAGATATGGCTGCTGCAAGTGCTAACCGGCCTATTTGATTTTATAAAAGAAGAAACGCATCGCAATCCGAACCTTGATTTAAAACAACTGATTAAGTTGTTTGATTTGATGGAAAGCGAAGGTTTACGATTACCATTAACAGAAATAAGCGGCAATGATAAAGGGGTGAATTTACTAACTGCGCATGGCAGCAAAGGTTTGGAATTTGAATATGTGTTCTTTGTTGGCGTGAATGCAGCAACATGGGAAAAGAAACGCAAGCCGTTTGGTGGTTATAAATTCCCGGATAATATTTTTACATCTGTTGCCACCAGTGATGATGGTTCTGACCAGGAGCTAAGAAGACTTTTTTATGTAGCGTTAACGAGAGCAGAACAACATCTGTTTATCTCTTATTGTTGTTTTAAAAATGATGGAAAGGAATTAGAACCATCCATGTTTATTGCAGAGATTTTGGATATACATGAACTGCAAACAGAGAAAGTTTTTATTGATGCAGATACTGAAGCGGCATTTCAAAGTTTGCAGTTTGAAGTTGAGGTAAAACCGGAGATAGAAAAGATAGAAACAGAATACATCAATAGTTTGCTGGAGCGTTTTGTGATGAACGTTACAGCGCTCAACAATTATTTAAAATGCCCGCTGGAATTTTATTTTAAAAATCTTATTCGCATTCCTTCACCCAAAAATGAGAATACAGAATTTGGTTCAGCAGTGCACTATGCGTTAGAGCAGTTGTTTAGGAAAATGCAAACGGTCGACGGTCAACGGTCGACCGTCAACCGTGAAAATGGTTTTCCATCAAAGGAAGAATTTATAAAAGATTTTGAATGGTTCATGCATCGTCATCGTGAAAGCTTTACCAAAGAACAATTTGCAAGGCGACTGGAATATGGTGAAGATGTTTTAAGTAATTACTACGATAAGTACTTATATGGCTGGAATAAGATTGTTGCTTTAGAAAGAAATATAAAAGGTGTCGTGGTGAATGGTGTTCCGTTAAAAGGCAAACTGGATAAACTTGAATTTAATGGCAAAGAAGTAAACGTTGTTGATTATAAAACGGGCAATCCTGATAATTCAAAAGACAAACTAAAAGCACCGAATCCTGATATTGAAAATGGGGGCGACTACTGGCGACAAGCAGTGTTTTATAAAATTCTTTTAGATAATCATAACAGAGATTGGAAAGCAGTGAGCAGTGAGTTTGATTTCATCGAGCCCAATAATAAAAAAGAATACAAGAAGATAAAGCTGTATATAGAACCTGAAGATATCACCACGGTTAAACAGCAAATAAAAACAGTGTGGGATAAAATACAGTCACATGATTTTTATACTGGTTGCGGCAAACCAGATTGCCATTGGTGCGAATTTGTGAAGACAAATAATATGGCTGTTGAATTACATGAAGCGAATGAAGAAGAAGTATGATAACTTTCTTATTGCACACTTATTAATATTATACTCTTGTTGTTTACGCCGGGAATAAAATCAAGCTCTCTTGTAGTTGCATCGCCGTTGTATAAAAATGCTACTGTCATGTCAGATTGGGCCGGGAGCGTTTGAATACAATCAAAACAGGTTAGTGTTGCAGACAGATCGCAATCAGATGAAATTTCGCTGGCCAGTTGATTTAAGTTTTCATTTGAATATTCTACATCTAATAGTTTTCCTAAAGACTGATCAATCATTGCAACATCATTTTCAGTTAAGCCTTGTTGCAATAAATCACAATTAATAATAGTTTGAGTGCTTGTAGTTTCAGGAAGTTCTTTCTGGCAGCTTAAAACCAAAGGAAGTATTAATAAAAGCAAGTATTTCATAAGCGTTTTTTTAATAGACAATAATTTTAAGAAAACGTTGTGCCGCTTATCATTTTACAGAAGATGAGTACAGGATAATTTATCGGATTATTAGGAGATGATATGAAATAAAGCCATTATGTTTGATTTTTAAAGAACGCCGCTTGAAGAAGTACTATTCTTTTTTTATCCTTATCATCCTCGCCATCATTGAAATCCAGGTTCAAACTTCCTGCGCCAATATCATTCCACCAAGTGGTGGTCCAAGAGATTCATTGCCCCCTGTTTTAATAAAAGCTGCGCCAAAAGATTCAGCGCTTGATTTCAAATCTAAAAAAATAACACTTTCGTTTAATGAATATGTACAGTTAGATCCTCAGTTGCTTCAAAATGTAATCACATCTCCAAATCCTGTTCAATCACCTTACCTTGCCAGCCATTTGCAAACAGTTACCATTACTTTAAAAGATACACTAACGCCAAATACAACCTACTCAATTGATTTTGGCAACGCATTAAAAGATGTAAATGAAGGCAATCCCTATAAAAATTTTACTTATGTTTTTTCTACAGGAAATGCAATAGCAGATGGAAGTTTAAATGGCCAGGTTCAACTGGCGCAAACCGGTACGGCAGATTCAACTTTAATTGTTATACTGCATAAAAATTTAAATGATTCAGCCATAAAAAAAATAAGACCTGATTATTATACACGGCTTGACAGCGGCGGCCACTTCAGATTCCATTTTCTTGAAAGCGGAACATATAATGTTTTTGTTTTGCCAAATGATTATACAAAACGATACGATGACAGCACCAAATTATTTGCTTTTGTAAACGAACCTGTAACTATTGATGGCAATTCTTCCGCATCTTTAATGTTGTATGCATATAATGAATACCCACCCGGAAAAAGTCAAGGTAATTTGGGTGAAGCGCCAGTAAGTTCATCGGCTAATAAAAAGAAAACAGATACTACAATAAGTATAAAGTTTGTTACAAGCCTGCAAAGAAATGAACAGGATTTATTAAGTAACCTTGTAATAAGCTTTCAAAAACCGCTGGCACATTTTGATTCTACAAAAATAAGTTTAAGCGATTCAAATTTTCATGCAATAACAAACTATACCATAACTGCAGACACTTCTTATAAAAATTTTAGTGTGCAATATCCATGGAAAGAAGATGAATATTTTAAACTGATCATTCAAAAAGATGCATTTACTGACAGCACCGGTAAAATGCTTGCTAAAAATGATACGCTTAGTTTTGAAACAAGCAGTGAAAGCGAGTATGGAAGCATCCGTTTACGTTTTACAAATCTTGACTTTACCCGCAATC
>JABDGW010000062.1:0-528 GCA_013285855.1 Bacteroidota bacterium | reverse complement strand
TTACAAAGCGATAAAATAGTGGATTCAGTTGCGCTTACACAAACAGAGTTCTATCGCAAATTGTATAAGCCGGGAGATTATGATATGCGCATTTTATATGATGCAGATAAAAACATGACGTGGACGCCCGGAAACTTTGAATTAAAAAAACAACCCGAAATTACCATCCGTATTCCGCGCAGATTAACTATTAAACAAAACTGGGATAATGAGGTGAATGTGAATTTGTAATATTTTTTTTCGTTACAAGCTGCCGCATTTCAATTTAGCTTCGTTGTGTCACTCCCTTGTGCTGCAGTAATTTACTCAGCAATAAACTATCATCGTAAGCAGAATAATAAAACCTGTTGTTGCTGCTTGCTTGTAATAAATTTTAACCATTTATATTTTTACAACAACGTTGCAAATTTAAAATTGTTTTAATTTTACAGCAATGAATTTTCTGCGTGATAATAAAATACAAAAGCTTAGTGCTTGTTTTTTATTAGCGGTATTTATTTTTATAAATACAGTAAAAACTTTTCACAC
>JABDGW010000061.1:14324-18115 GCA_013285855.1 Bacteroidota bacterium | reverse complement strand
TTGATAAAGTTTGAAATTGTTGCAGAGATTTCTCCTATCGTCGAAATGACGATCAGCACTTATGAATCACAATAAGAGGAATATTATCTTTTGTACAATAAAATTTTATCGCCGGTTTTTGGTTGCGCATTTTTTGGAAGATTATTGTAGGCAAGCAAGCTCTCTAACTGAACGCCTTCTTCCTGGGCAATATCATATATGTTTTCATTTGATGAAACAATATGATAATCTTTAGAACCGTTTTTTTGTTTTTTTTCAAGATAGATAAGTGTTGACTCCTGTAAAATATCAACATTATCCAGGTCATTATATTGAAGCAGTTTTTTATAAGGTATATCATATTGGGTTGCCAGTGCAAATAAGGATGTTCCCTGTTTTGCATATAACACATTTGCCTGGTTAATGCGGAATACGCCGCCGGGGTATTGCACTACTTTTGCATTATAGTTTTTGGTATCTTGTTTTTCAACCAGCGAAGCATTTGTAAATTCAATATTCTGCTGTGGCTGAACATTTGATGCAACAACATTTATTTGATTGCTTTGTTGTAAAGCAACCAGCGTAATATCTTCTAAATTATATTTTTCAATTGTTTTGATGAGTGAGGCTGCATACGCAGGATTTGTTGCATAACCTGCAGACTTTAAACCATAAGCCCAATCAATATAATCGGTAACATCTAAATCAAAAAGTGAAGCATAATTAGGCCGGGTTTTTAAAAAATCAGAATGATCGCGGTAAGAATCTTCTGCCGAATTATACCTTCTGAAACATTCATGTTTCCTGTCATCATTATGATAAACAACATCACCCGTCCAATCATCTTTGCATTTAATTCCAAAATGATTATTGGATTGTTGCGTAAGTGTGCACTGGCCTGCGTTGGATTCTAAAATTCCCTGTGCCAATGTTATAGAAGCAGGCACACCAGTTCGGATCATTTCATCAATTGCCAACTGTTTGTATTCATCTATGTAAGCGTTAACAACTTCGTTGCTCTGTGCTTTTGTACCCAAACATGCGGCAACAAAAAATAAAATAAGAAAATTCTTCATCAGTATTTCTTTTTTATCAGAAGCAAACCATCTCTTATAGTTAAAAAAACCTGTTCGGTTCGCTCGTCGTTCAAAACATGATTATTAAATTCTGAAATTGCTTTTGCGCTTTTCCCGTCAATTTTTTTTTCAAGTACCTGGCCATGAAACAGAACGTTATCCGCCAGGATAAAACCACGATCACTTAAACGTTTTAAAGCCTCTTCGTAGTATGTTATGTACGAAGTTTTATCTGCATCTATAAAAATCAAATCCCATTTATAATCCAATTCCGTAATTATTTGCTTTGCATCACCCTTGTGTAAATGTATTTTTTCATTCATACCAGCGGCAGAAATATTTTTCCACGCAGTGTTAGCATCATCTTCACGCAATTCTATCGTATGCAATTCTCCATTGGTTGTTAAACCTTTTGCCAAACAAATTGCGCTAAAACCTGTAAACGTTCCAATCTCTAAAATATATTTTGGCTGAAGCAAAGAACTTATAAATTCTAAAAATTTTCCCTGCACATCAGAACTCATCATATGCGCTTCAGGATGATTTGCTAATGTATCGTTATAAATTTTTTGTAATTTATTATCAGGCTTTGTTGTAAACTTCTCAGCATAATCTTCAGCAATCTTTTCAATCCACTGCATTTGTATTATGTTTTGATACAAGCAAAAGACCCGCAAAAGTAAGTAAGCCATTTATAAGTAACAACTCTATTCCAATTGAATAACCGTTAAACCATTTTGTTGCATTCATACTAAGTATGTATGATAAGATTGGCGCAGCTATGCATATCATAACCATTAAAGCATTTTGCGGTAACATTCGTTTTGTAAAAATGCCGAAAATAAATAAGCCAAGCAAAGGGCCATAAGTATACCCTGCAACTTTTAATATCACATCTATGATTGATTTATCATTAATCATTTTAAAGATCATAATGCATAAAAAGAAAATAATTGCAAATGAAACATGCACAAGTATTCTTGTTTTTTTGGCTTGCTTTTCTGTTAATAAAACATTTCTTTTCAAACCTAAAATATCAATACAAAAAGATGAAGTAAGTGCTGTTAAAGCACCGTCTGCACTGGGAAATAAAGCCGATATCAACCCAATAATAAAAATGATAGCAACAACAGGAGGCAGATAACTTAAAGCAACAGTTGGAAAAAGATCATCACCTTTTATTGTAATGTTTTTTGAAGATGCAAATACATATAATAATCCGCCTAAAAACAAAAACAAAAAGTTTACGCCAACAGAAATCATACTGAATGTAAGCATGTTTTTTTGAGAATCTTTTAATGTTCGCACACTGATATTTTTTTGCATCATTTCCTGGTCAAGGCCGGTCATACCAATGGTTAAAAAAGCGCCGCCGATAATTTGTTTTAAAAAGAACGAACTGCTTTTTATATGTGTATTAAAAATTTTCGTGTAGTTATTTTTTTGTAATGATTGAATTGTTTCCGCAAATGAAAAGTTTAATGTTTTCATTATAAAAAAAATACAAACAATAAGACCGAGCAACATGCAGGTAGTTTGAAGCATATCGGTAAATACAATTGTTTTAACACCACCTTCAAAAGTGTAGAGCAAGATCATTAATAAAATGATAAATGTGGTTACCCAAAAAGGCACATGCATGTTATCTAAAATAAATATCTGCAACACATTTATCACTAAATATAATCTTGCAGTTGCGCCAAGAATTCTTGATATAATGAAAAACAATGCGCCTGTTTTATAAGAAGTTTTCCCAAACCTGTTTAGTAAATAATTGTAAATAGAAGTTACCTGCATTTTATAATACAGCGGCAATAGTATAAAGGCGATCAAGCAATAACCAATAAAATTTCCAATGACAACCTGGAAGTAACCAAAACCATTGCTGCCAACGGTTCCGGGAACGCTAACAAATGTTACCCCGCTTAATGATGTGCCAATCATTCCAAATGCAACAAGCATCCAGTTGCTGTTGCGGTTGCCGATAAAAAAAGAATTGTTATCTGCATTGCGGCTTGTGTACCAGGCAACTCCAAGCAACACTAAAAAGTAGATCAGTACAAATACAAAAAGAAGAATTGGAGACATTGAATTTGTTTAAAATGATACTGGTTTACGCAATAGCTAACTCTCCTTTTTTGGCTTTTATTTCTTTTTATAAAATTTTAAGCCCTCAATAAAGTCATAATGCTTTTTATTATCAGTATATAGTTCAAGATTAAAATGTAAAGCAGTTGCCGCAATTAATAAATCTGCAATCTGTAGTTTTCTGGTTATTGAATATTTTGAAAAAAGCTGTAAAGCGAGCACAGAAATCTCTGTATCAAAATGCAGAATTGTATATGCTTTTAATTCTTTTCTGGTTGAAGCAAGTTGTTTGATATTATTAGCTCCGTTAAGTAATTCAAATGCAGTTACAACAGATACTGCAAACTTTTCTTTAATTGCCAGTAGTTCCTTATATATTGTTGAATTACCACGGTATGATTTAATAATTATATCAGTATCTACTAAAACTTTCTTGTCCATAATTCTTCTCTCAGTTTTACAGCATCAATATCAAAATCTTTCCATTTGCCAAACATAAAGGTTGGCTCTGGTTTTTTCTTTTTTGAGAGACTTTGTTTTGCTTCTGACTTAATATTTCCGCCTAATTTTTCTACCAATTCAATAACAAGTGAGGTAGAATCATCCGGTATATTAATTATCATTTCTTTCATGGTATTAAAATTATAT
>JABDGW010000061.1:0-14314 GCA_013285855.1 Bacteroidota bacterium | reverse complement strand
TTTCATGTACAAGTTTTTCCTGGTCACGCAAAGCCTTTACTTCATCGTGTGCACCTTTTAATTCTTCTTTCTGACGATAAATAATGCATGTTTATAAATTCAAACTTTCAAAATGCTTTTCCATAGCTTTAGGATAATCAGCAATTGCAATCTCCGGTGCATCAATTTCAGGATGCCATAATTTTTCCCATTCAAAACTATAGTAACCACTGAACTTATTTTTTGCCAAGATATCTATTGCTTCGAAAATCGCAGAATCACCCGTTCCTAATAAAACATATTGCTCTTTGCCATTAACCATTTTTGCATCTTTAATATGTGTATGTCTGATGTAATTTTTTAGTGAAGTATACACCGTTGCAGGCGGCTCTTTTGTAACTGACCACATGTTGTATGCATCCCAAACTAAACCCACATGCGGGTGCGAAACCTGTTGCATAATATTTAAAATATCTGCAGTATAAACTACTTTGCCATGTGTTTCAAGCAGCACAGCATCAATTTTTCCTGAGGCATAATCGCCGAGATATTTTAAGCCGTCAGCAATAAGCTGAATAGTTTTTTCATGCGTTTGATCATCAGGAAAATCATTTGGAAAAACTCTTATATAAGGGCATTTTAATTTTTGCGCTAAATCAATGAAACGCTTTCCTTCATCAAGATTTTTTTGCCGCTCTTCACCTTCGGGTAAATGCAATGCGCATGATGAACCCAAATCAACAACTTTTAAATTTTTGCTTTGCAGTAATTGTATTGAAGATGAAATGTTTTCATCGCTGAAAGCTTTGCATTTTGTCAAATCCAATTCTCTTTCAATTCCCCTGAATTCAATTCCATCATACTTATTTTCAGCAGCAAAATTTGCAATTTTTTCAAAAGACCAATCCGGGCAACCTAACGTGGAAAATGAAAGTAAAGGTTTATACTTTTTATTGATGAATGATGCAGGAATTGCGGCAGCTAACAATAAACCGCTGTTCAATTTTATAAATTCCCTTCGTTTAATTTTTTTTGATGGCATTCCTAAAATTAATCATTATGATTATTATTTTTTTCTTCTTCAATCATATCAGCTTCAATTTTTTCTTTTTTAAGGTTAACGCGTATTCTCGCATAAATGCTCATATAAATGTTTGCAACCCATACAAGCGAAAAGAAACCAACAAGGTAACCTTTCCAATCAGCATACAACAAATGATATTTTGTTATTATCAGCATAAGCGCAGTTACATAATGGCTGAAACAATATTCACAGGTAAACAAATAAAAGAATTTTCTTTTCAACAAGTTCCTGCTTTCCTCGCTGCATTTTGTACAATAATTTTTTATCTCTGAAAATATCTCTTCATGTGTCACCGTCCATGCAATGCAGGCAATGGGTACAGCAAGAATAAATAAAGCGGTTATTTGATTGTTGATCATTTCAGGTTAATATTATAACAAAATTCGTTCTTAAATTTTTTTAGCTTTTATTCTTAATTAATGGCACGAAATTTCTATTGATATTCAAAAATAATTTTTATGGAAAACAATCAAAAAGTTGTTGAAGTATTAAACGATCTTATTCAGATAAATAACGATCGTATTAACGGTTATGAAAAAGCACTAAAAGAATTGAAAGATGAAAATGATGATCTTAAATCATTGTTTACAGGTTTTATAGATCAAAGCCGCAACATAAGAAATGCATTGGGAACTGAAGTGCAAACTTTACACGCAGATATGGATAAAGGCACAACCAGCAGCGGTAAAATTTATCGTGCATGGATGGACGTAAAAGCTTTGTTTACCGGGCATGATCGTCAAACTGTTTTAGACAGTTGCGAATTTGGGGAAGATGCTGCTCAGAAAGCATATAAAACAGCATTAAGTACCGAAAATTTACCGGCTTATTTATATGCATTAATTAATCGTCAGAAAGAAGAATTAAAAGGTGCACACGATGAAGTAAAGGCTTTGCGTGACCAGGAAAAACTTGTACATGAAAACGCTTAATGTAAAAAGCGTTTGCTAACAATTAATTCTTTACTGCCGGTAGAATATGTGTAAAATCCTTCACCGCTTTTTACACCTAGTTTTCCGGCAGTTACCATATTAACCAATAAAGGACAAGGTGCATATTTTGGATTGCCAAAACCTTCATGCAATACATTTAAAATAGAAAGACAAACGTCAAGGCCAATAAAATCTGCAAGCTGTAGCGGCCCCATCGGATGAGCCATTCCCAACTTCATTATTGTATCAATCTCCTCAACGCCTGCAATGCCTTCATACAAACTATAAATAGCTTCGTTTATCATCGGCATTAAAATTTTATTGGCAATAAAGCCAGGATAATCATTCACCACACAAGGCGTTTTGCCAAGCTGTTTTGCTAATTCAATTATGGTTTGTGTAACGGCTGCATCAGTTGTAAATCCATTTATAATTTCTACAAGTTTTATTACCGGAACAGGGTTCATAAAATGCATGCCGATAATTTTTTCAGCGCGTTTTGTAACAGAAGCAATTTTTGTGATAGATATAGACGATGTGTTTGATGCAAGTATTGCAGAAACAGGTGCAGCTTCATCAATTTCTTTAAAGATTTTCAGTTTCAATTCAATATTTTCTGTGGCTGCCTCTACAACAATATCTGCATCCTGAACGCCTTCTTTTATTACTGTGAATGTTGAAATATTTGCAAGCGATTCTTTTTTTATTTCTTCCGTAATATTTCCCTTTGCAATTTGGCGATCAAAGTTTTTTGCAATCGTTTGTAAAGCCTTCTCAAGTTGTACAGCATTTACATCAACAAGATTTACTTCAAAATTATTTTGTGCAAATACATGCGCAATGCCATTGCCCATTGTACCAGCGCCAATTACTGAAACTTTTTTTATCATTATAGTTTATTTAAATGTTTCAATGATTCAATGGTTCATTATTATAAGCAACTTTGAAACACTTAAACACTGAAACTTGGGAACTGGTTATTGCATCGTTGCAAGCATTTGCTTTCCTTCCTGTTTTATGGCTTCATCATCGTACATGCGGTTAGGCAATTTTACTAATTTATTTAATACTTCAATCGCTTTTCCGGGCTGATGGTCATAAGCATATACTTTAGCAAGGTCCAGGTAATTCAACGCATAATAAGGTTCAATGCTTCGACATTTTTCCATAAAATAAGCTGCTGAATCAACCTGTGTATCAAATATGCCATCATAAAAATTTTTCATTCCTGGTTTTTTAAGCCATGATGAAAGAATAAGTTCAAAATGCCAATTGCCTAAAATATAATTTGCCTTTGCATGATTGCTGTTAATGGCAAGCGTTTTATCTGTATAAACTTTTATTTGCTTAATGTATGGAACCAATTTTTTATTGTCAGTTTCCACTGTGGAAAATTTTGTTGCTACAAGCGCCATTGCGTAACAGGCATCTGCATTCGTGGAATCTTTTGTATAAGCTTGTTGTGCAAAATTTTGTGCGGCAGTAAAATATACCAGTTTGGATTTATTATCTTTTTCACGTGCACCGATGCTGCAATTCAGCTCAGCGCATTTAACCAGTGCATCAATATTGTAAACATCACTTGCAGTAATTTGTTTATACTTTTCCAAAGCGCCGGCTTCATCAAATTTTAGTTCAAGATTATGCGCATCCCGCAGTAGGTTTGCATTATTCTGCGCTAAAATCCGCATAGAAAAGAATAAGAGTAAAGGCAGCACAAATAATTTCTTATAACAACACATCATATTCAATGCAATTAAGATTTTCTTTTTGTTTTGTATTCAACAGAAACACTTCCATTAAAAAAAGGTATTGGAGGATTCAACTTTTTTATGGCAACCGAAATCTCGTCTACCGCTGAAAATTCACTCATTATTTTATCAGCAATTTCTGTAACAAGCGTTTCAAGCAAACGCGTTGGTTTTTCCATGCGCTGCTTTACTATTGTATACAGCCTGGTATAATCAATTGTTTCGTGTAAATGTTTTACAGGCATTGTTTCCGGCTCAAAAAAAACAACAAGATCAACTTCAAAATTGCCACCGGTTTTAGTTTCTTCTTCATGCACACCATGAAAGCTGTGAAACTGCAGGGTAGACAATTCAATTTTAAGCATGGGCAAATCTATATTTCAATAAAACAGGAACAAAAATAAAATCGTTAATAGAAAAATTAATTTTGGCTTTGGGTTAATGAAAGTAGGTATCAACGGAATGTTTAAGGCGCCACCTCGACGTAAGGAGAGGTCTCTTTAATTTTTTACTGTTAGAATTTCGGGAAAGGTCTTTTATCTCGACATGATGGAATCCCAAACTTTAATGATCTTTATTTTCTTCAAAATAAGATAATGTTTTTGCAGCCAATATGAAAAATAAACTGGCTTACATTCGTATTCATTTTATCAATCTATACAATGAAAAAAATTAGTAGTGTTATTGTTATACTGACCCTGTTGTGTTGCTCGCTGCAATGTTTAGCACAACAAAAAATAAAATTACCTGAAGTAATAAAATTGCCAAACGGTTGGAGCTTAACACCGGTTGGTAAAAGTTTGCCATTAGGCGATCTGCCTTTGAATATTGCAGTTTCATCAACCAAAAAATATATCGCGGTTACCAACAATGGCCAAAGCACGCAAAGCATTTTGTTGTTTGATGCGCAACATGATAAAAGGCTTGACAGTATTGATATTGCTAAATCATGGCTGGGTTTAAAATTTAGTGCTGATGAAAAATACCTGTACGCTTCCGGCGGCAATGATAATCGTATTTTAAAATATGCGATCATCAACAATAAACTTAAGTTAAAAGACAGTATTATTTTAGGTAATCCCTGGCCTGCAAAAATTTCACCAGCAGGAATTGATATAGATGATGCAAGGCAAATAATGTATGTAGTTACCAAAGAAAATAATAGTTTATACACGATTGATCTGAAAACAAAAACGATCATTCAAAAAGATGCATTGGGCGCAGAAGCATATACTTGTTTACTATCTCCAGATAAAAAAGAATTGTATATCACAGTTTGGGGCGCTGATAAAATAAAAATCTTCAATACAATCACAAAAAAAATTACAGATAGCATTGCTGTTGGTGATAATCCAAATGATATGTGTTTGTCAAAAAACGGCCAATGGTTATATGTTGCCAATGCAAATGATAACAGCGTTTCCGTAATCAATATACATCAACGTAAAGTGCTTGAAACACTCAATGCTGCGTTGTATCCTGATTCAAGACAGGGCTCAACCACCAACAGCGTTGCATTAAGTGGTGATGAAAAAACTTTGTATATCGCCAATGCTGATAATAATTGTCTTGCTGTTTTTGATGTAAGTAAGCCGGGCAGCAGTACAGCAAAAGGTTTTATTCCGGTTGGCTGGTATCCAACATGCGTAAAAACAATCGGTAATAAAATTTATGTTGCTAATGGAAAAGGTTTTACTTCAATGGCTAATCCTTTGTTCGATCCATTTCATACCAATTCAACAATAGGTTATCAAAAAGGAGACAATGATCAGTATTATATCGGCGGATTATTTAAAGGCACGTTAAGCATTATCAACACGCCAACACAACAGGAATTAAATTTTTACTCGCAGCAGGTTTATAAAAATACACCTTATAATAAAAACAAAGAATTAGAATCTGAAGGTGCAAAGGATAATCCTATTCCTGAAAAAATAGGAGATGCGTCACCCATAAAATATGTGTTTTATATTATTAAAGAAAACAGAACGTATGACCAGGTTTTAGGCGATATGCCTGAAGGAAATGGTGATACAAGCCTTTGTTTGTTTGGTGAAAAAATAACGCCTAATGAACATGCATTATCAAGAGATTTTGTATTGCTTGATAATTTTTATGTGAACGCAGAAGTAAGTGCGGACGGGCATAACTGGAGCATGGGCGCTTATGCAGACGACTATCTTGAAAAAACCTGGCCTACAAGTTATGGAGGACGTGGTGGCAGTTATGATGGTGAAGGCAATCGTGCTATTGCAAATAATAAAGATGGATTTATCTGGAATGATTGCGCAAGGTCAAAAGTTAGTTACAGAACCTACGGCGAATTTGCGGATGATTACCAGCCAAACATTCCTGTTTTAAAAGATCATCTTTGTCCATATTACACAGGTTGGGATTTAAATGTAAGAGATACGGTTCGTTTTAATCAATGGAAAAAAGATTTTGATTCGTTGGTTGCCATCAATGCATTGCCGCATTTAAATACATTGCGTTTTGGAAATGATCATACATCAGGATTCTCAAAAGGCAAGCCTACACCGTTTGCTTATGTTGCAGAAAATGATCTTGCAGTTGGAATGTTTGTAGATTATTTAAGTAAGAGTTCAGTATGGCAGCAAAGCGTTGTTTTTATTTTGGAAGATGATGCACAGGATGGGCCGGATCATGTAGATGCACACAGAAGCACGGCTTATGTAACCGGTGGTTTTGTAAAACGCCATTACGTTGATCATACGATGTATTCCACAACATCAATGTTGCGCACTATTGAATTGATATTAGGGCTTCCGCCAATGAGCCAATACGATGCTTCGTCACCATCTATGTGGCGTTGCTTTCAATCAACACCGGATTTAACACCATACAATGTAAGGCCTTTGCAGTATGACATCAACCAAAAAAATACAGCAGAAAATGCCTGGCAACGTAAGAGCGAAACTTTTGATTTTAGTAAAGAAGATTTAATACCTGATAGAGAATTTACTGAAGTAATCTGGAAAGCGGTTAAAGGGGCTGATGCTGTTGTGCCGGCACCAAAACGCGCTGCGTTTGTAAAACAAAGTGAGAAGAAAGATGATGATTGAAAGTGAAAGGTTGGTTATATTAACTTCCTGTGCATTTTGCTAAACTTTGTAAAATACTTACCTTTAACGTTAGTATTAAAGAAGCATGATTATTTCGTTCGGCAATTCAGAAACAGAAAAGATTTGGAATGGTGAACGGGTAAAAAAACTTCCGAAAGAAATTCAGGAAGCAGGCAGAAGAAAGCTCAGGATGCTTAATAATTCTTTTAATTTGGCTGATTTAAGAATTCCTCCTTCCAACAGGCTGGAAAAGCTTTCTGGAAATTTAAAGGATTTTTATAGCATCAGGATAAATGATCAATGGCGCATTATATTTAACTGGAGTTCCGGAAATGCTTCTAAAGTAGAAATTATAGATTATCATTAAAACTCTATTATGGCAAGGCTTAAAAATATCCATCCCGGCGAAGTACTTCAGGAAGAATTTTTGATTCCTCTGAATATAACCGCTTATAAGCTTTCAAAGGATATTGAAATACCTCAAACCCGGGTCTCTGAAATTATTAAAGGCAATAGACGTATTACTGCAAATACTGCTTTAAGGCTTAGTAAATACTTTGGCAACTCTGCAAAATTTTGGCTGGGGCTTCAGGATGACTTTGATATCGAGGAGGAAAAAAATAGTAAAAGCGCCATACTAAATTCAATAAAGGCATTAAATATAAATGCCGCCTGACATTTCTTAAAAAACTGCTGCGCCACAATTTATTCATTAGAAATAATTCATTGCCATCCACTTCCGTTAAAATCTTTCACTCCAACAAATTTTTTCTTAGGTTTGAATACATGAAAAAATTGCTGTTCATAATTCTTTGCACAAATATTGTTTTTAGTTCCTGCGCACAATCGCATAAGCCCATTGTTGGCGCAGGTCTTGAAGCAGATCCATATCATTATACCTCAACAAAAAATTTAACCATAACGCATGGCTGCGTGGTAAGCGCAGAACCTTTGGCAAGTGAAGTGGGTTTAGCCATTTTAAAACGTGGTGGTAATGCTTTTGATGCTATGATCGCAACACAGCTTGCTTTAGCCGTTGTATATCCGGGTGCAGGTAATTTAGGCGGCGGCGGATTTACCATTGCAAGAACAAAAAATGATTCACTCATTGCATTGGATTATCGTGAAGAAGCGCCTTCAAAAGCAAGCCGCAATATGTATATAGATTCGGCTGGTAATGCCAGAACTGATCTTTCGCAAAACGGGCATTTGTCTTCAGGTGTGCCGGGAACGGTTGCCGGTTTATTTGCGGAGTATAAATATGCAAAACTTCCTTTCAAGGATTTGACACAACCTGCAATTGATCTTGCAGAAAAAGGTTATGTATTAACAGAGAGCGAGGCTGTAAGTTTCAATTCAAATAAAGAAGATTTTATTAAATACAATACAAAGCCAACTGCATTTGTAAAACCTGAAGAATGGAAACGAGGTGATACTTTATTTCAGCCGGAATTAGCAGCAACATTAAAGCGCATTCGTGATAATGGCTTAAAAGGTTTTTATGAAGGCGAAACCGCAAAACTAGTTGTTGAAGAAATGCAGCGTGGTAAAGGAATAATAAGTTATGATGACCTGAAAAATTATGTATGCAAGCCGCGCAAAGCAATCGAGTTTGACTATCGCGGTTATCATGTAATTAGTTTTCCGCCTTCAAGCAGCGGTGGAATTATTTTAGGTGAAATGCTTAAAATGATCGAACCTTATCCAATGCACGATTATGGATTTCAAACACAGAAAAGTGTACAGTTGATGATAGAAGCAGAGCGTAGAGCTTACGCAGATCGTGCAGAGCATTTAGGCGATCCTGATTTCTGGAATGTGCCGCAAAATATTTTGTTGAGCGATGCGTATGTTAAAAATAGAATGAGTGATTATGATTCAACAAAAGCTGGCGTAAGCAAAAATATAAAAGCAGGCAATGTGCATGAAAGCGATCAAACGACACATATAAGTATAATTGATGCAGATGGAAACATGGTTGCAGTTACCACAACATTAAATAATGGTTATGGCAGCAAAACCGTTGTTGGTGGTGCAGGTTTTTTTCTGAATGATGAAATGGATGATTTCAGTATTAAGCCCGGCGTACCAAATATGTATGGAGCTGTTGGCGGCGATGCAAATGCAATTGCTCCGGGCAAACGCATGTTAAGTTCGATGACGCCGACTTTGGTTTTGAAAGATAATAAACCATTTATGGTTGTGGGAACCCCGGGCGGAACAACTATTACAACTTCTGTTTTTCAAACGATAGTTAATGTTGTTGATTTTGGAATGAGTGCTGAAGATGCTGTTGATAAACCAAAGTTTCATCATCAATGGTTGCCGGATACAGTTTTTATTGAAAAAGGATTTTCTGAAAATACCGCTGAACAATTAAAAGCAATGGGTTATACATTAGAGACGCGTGAAGCTATTGGCAGAACTGAACTGATAAAAATTTTACCGGATGGAAAACGTGAAGCCACTGCAGATATTCGTGGTGATGATAGTGTGAGCGGATATTAGCTGCTCAATGATATATCGTACAAGTGAGTGACACAACCGTGATGCCACGAAGAACAAATGTTCATCACAAAAAAATTAACCATGAAAACAGAAGAAGCTTTTTTACAATCAACAATCAAAAAATTTAATGGCCAAAAGTTATTAGCTGACAAAACTTTTGCGCAATTGGATGAAAGAGATTTCTTTTTTAAGCCATCTAAAGAAAGCAACTCGATTGCAGTAATTGTACAACATATGAGTGGCAATATGCTTAGCCGCTGGACAAATTTTTTAACCGAAGACGGTGAAAAAACATGGCGTGAAAGAGATAAAGAATTTGAAGATGTTCTTACAACAAAAGAAGACGTTTTAAATGCCTGGAACAAGGGCTGGCGATGTGTTTTTAATACATTGAAAAGTTTGAATGCTGATGATGTAATGAAAACAATTACTATTCGCAATGAACCGCTTTTAGTGGTTGATGCAATCGTTCGTCAAATTGATCATTATGGTTATCATGTTGGCCAAATTGTTTATATAGGCCGCATGGTAAAAGATGAAGACTGGACGAGCTTAAGCATTCCAAAAAATAAGAGCGCTGAGTTTAATAAAGCCATGAATAAATCATGATTAAATCACTTCACATTTTTAATTAAGGCGAATGTTTCCTGAAGCTGTAATTTTTGATTTAGATGGAACGCTTGTAGATAACAATGCTTATCATATTGAAGCATGGAAAATTTTTTATGATAAGATCGGCAAACCTTTTTCAAAAGAAGAATACACGAAAAATATTAATGGCAGAATCAACAGCGATATTTTTAATTATGTTTTCAATACAACTTTAAGTCCTGAATTAATTGAAGAATACTCGCATGAAAAAGAAGCGATGTACCGTGATTTATATAAACCGTATATAAACCCAATAAATGGCTTGCTTGAATTTTTAGAAGAACTGGAAAGAGTAAAAATTCCAAAAGCAATTGCAACATCAGGCCTGGTGCCTAATATCAATTTCATGTTTGAACATGTGCCGATAAAAAATTATTTTTCAAGCGTGATTGATGCATCACAGATCACACAAGGCAAGCCGCACCCTGAAATATTTTTAAAAGCAGCCATCTCTGTAAATGCGGTTCCTTCAAATTGTGTGGCGTTTGAAGATTCTGTTGTAGGCATTCGTTCTGCAAAAGCTGCAGGCATGAAAGTAGTTGGGTTAACAACAACACATACTGCTGAAGAAATAAAAGAAGCAGATTTGATTATTAAAGATTATACTGAAATTTCTTTAACAAGACTAAGGCAACTGAAGCCAGTTGAATTACGTTGATGACTTAAATTTTTATCAATGAAAATACTTGTTTTTTTAATTGTTATTGCATCAATATCAACTTCATTTAGTTGTGTTGATTCATCTGCAAAAAAACCTGCTGCAACAAATGTCGATGAAGGTTTTGCAGTTGTTGAATTATTTACCTCAGAAGGCTGTTCCAGTTGTCCGCCAGCTGATGCTGTTGTTGCAAATTTGCTAAAGGAACATAACAGCAATGTTTACGTGTTGGGTTATCATGTTGATTACTGGGATAACTTAGGGTGGAAAGATATTTTCAGCAGTGCGGTTTATACGCAAACCCAAAGAGAGTATGCGAAAAATTTTAAGCTGTCTTCTGTTTACACACCGCAGGTTATTGTAAACGGAACAGAACAATTTGTTGGATCGGATGCAGGCAAATTAAACGCAGTTGTTAATAAAGATTTGCAACAAACATCAATCGTAAAACTTAATGTGGATGCAAAATCAGCTGATGGTAAAACTGTCACAGTAAATTATTTAACCGACGCATCAAATGGGAAACTGAAAATTGTTTTAATACAGTTAATGGCTGAGAATAAAATTCATAGCGGGGAAAATAGTGGTGCAACATTGCATCATGTAAATATCGTAAGAGATATAAAAACTGTTACAGCTTTTGAAAATGGAAATGCAGTATTAAAAATTCCTGATGGCTTATCGGCTAAAGATTGCCACGTAATTGCATTTAACCAAAATACAAATGATAGTAAGATTACTGCCGCTGCGGAAGTGGATATTCAATAAATTTTTAAGAAATTTCATGCAGGTTAATACCGTTTGTAAAAAAAATATTAGCGAAATCTTATTTCAGGCAACTTTTTATTTGGGATGCAGGTTTTACCGGAAAACTTTATTATGAAAACAGGATTTTATACAGTCTTTATTTTGCTGTTATTTGCTGCGTGCGAAAAGACGAATATTGAACCGTCAACAGAAAATGTATCTGCTTCATCCGAAGACTTTTCAAAAATCTCAAAGGCTGAAGCCTTGCTTACTGCACATCAATGGATGTATAAAGCTTTTTACATGAATTATGTGGATCAGAATCATGAAGGCAATCCGTTATTTATGCGGGGTGCATCCAATAACCAGGATAAAATTTTGGCTACCGACAGGTTCACTTTTAGCAGCAATCATGATTTTGTTCAAACAGAAGGCAAGTATGTATATAAAGGCACGTGGCATTTTTCAAATGGAATTACTTCAACACTTTTTATGAAGTACGATTGGGGAACGGATGAAGATTCTATTATTAATTTCAATGCCAATCATCTGAATTTTATTCAGTCTTTCGGTTATCATGCTGATGATCATTCTTATACAGAATTAATTCCAGCAAAATAGACTCAGCATGAAAAGTCGTGATATAAGAAGTAATGATGCAGGAGCAAAGTTGTACATATATTTTTCGGGCTGGTAAATAGCTTTGATGAAGCTGTGATTAATTCAGAATTTTTTTAAGTAGTATACTTAAAGAAGATATACTGTTAGGCTTTATAATATAATCTACAGCTCCCAGCTGCAGCGCTTTTTGTCCGTCGCGTGCATTCATGCCTGTTGAATACATATAAACAGGAATGTGCGCAATACGGCTGATTTTTTTTATCTGTTCAAGGCAGATCATACCATTGGTTCGTGGCATATTTACATCAATAAAGATATAATCGGGCTCAATATTTTTTAAAATATTCAAAGCCTTATCACAACTCTCAGCGCTAATAAAATTGCATAATTCGTTTGCATTTTTAAGCGCGGATGAAAAAATTTCATGCTCATCTTCATCGTCATCCACTAACAAAATAGTTTTTTGCACACGATCATTTTCAGCAGTAGTATCAAATGCTTTTTTCTGGTACATCTTCGGGCGTTTAGCAATATTTACAAGCTAATATAATTAACCTTACTTTCTTTGGTATTAAGTAGTCGTTGTGTAAAATTAATTATTAAATTAATAATTAATTTTAGAAATGTTAAGCAGCAAAGTAACCAGGCAAAGATGAGATTTACAATGATAAAAGCCATATTTTAAATAAAAATATTATTGTTTAAATGTTTGAAAGCTTCCATTGCGCCCATGTATTCACAGGTTCTGGCGCCGGCCTTATTTGCATTGGCAATAATGTTTTTCCAGTTCTCAAAAGATATGCTGTTTAAGTCTTCATGCATCTTACTTAACTGGTAAAGCACCGCACCTACGAATGCATCACCGGCGCCGGTAGTATCTGTTACTTTTACATGTATGCTTGGAATAATAACTGTTTCCTGGTTTATGCCAAGCACGGTTCCTTCTTTGCCAAGTGTTATGGTAAAAATGGCATTTGTTTTTTTAAGTAAAATATTTACTGCGTCGCTTAAAGTTGTTGCGCCCGTTATCAGCAATGCTTCTTCATCGCTCACTTTAAAAAAATTACAGCTTTCTAAAAAATTCCATGACTGATCAATAAATGTTTGAATATTATTTTTAAACAACAGGTGACGGTAGTTTGGATCAAAACTTATAAACAGATTTTTTTGTAAAGCTCTTTGCAACATGCCCTGGTAAGCAGCTTGCAACGGCCCGGGAAGAAAGCCTGTTGCCGAACCAAAATGCACAATTGAAAATTCATCAAGATCAATTGATTCAATTTCTGCGCGGCTTAATTCACCATCAGCGCCGCGGTTAAAAATAAAATCACGTTCACCATCTTCCATTAAGGAAACAAAGGCAAACGTGGTAAAATAATTATTGTCCTGCAGCATCCATTTTGTAGAAACACCAAAGCCCTGCATTACTTCTATTAATTGTTTGCCGAATGGATCATTGCCCACTTTTGCAGCCAACTCTACTTCGCCTCCAAGTGCACCAATAGCTGCCGCTACATTGGTTGGCGCACCGCCGGGTTTTTTTAAAAAATTTTGTCCTGCAGAAAGTGATCTGCCTTTATCGGTGCAGATCATATCAATCAAAGCTTCACCGATGCAAAGAATTTTACCCCCCGCCCCTAAAGCGGAGTTTTCGGAATCTTCATATTCTGTAAGTGCATTCATTGATTATATTATTTAAGATGCTATCAATTTTATTTATGTTGATTAACCGGGGTGTTTTAAACGTAATTTATTCTCATGCCTGAATGCTAATATAATCAAACCTTAAATTCTTTAAACAACATTACAAGAATGTATTGTTTTATTTTGCATCAATGATAAGGGCTTACAGAAGGCGGAGGCTTACATTTATTACTATTACTTACTGGTTCCTGTTGTTGTTTATTATAGCTGCATGGGTGTGGTGGTTTATATCGTTGCAAAACCAAAACAACCAGATGCTGAAATACAAATCGCTGCAGTTAAATAAAGATGATATTGCTTATGATCAGAAAATAAATTTTATTAATGATGAACATAAACGAAAAACGGCGCAGTATATAAGCGAAGGAATAACTTTTGTGCTGGTTACTTTAATAGGCGCTGTATTTGTTTACCGTGCAGTAAGAAAGCAATTTTTACTGGGCAAACAGCAGCAGAATTTTATGATGGCAGTAACACATGAATTAAAAACACCAATTGCTGTTATAAACCTTAACCTTGAAACTTTACAAAAAAGAAAGCTGGATGAAGAAAAGCAACAGCATATTATTGCTTCAACCTTAAAAGAAGCTGACAGG
>JABDGW010000060.1 GCA_013285855.1 Bacteroidota bacterium | reverse complement strand
AAAGCAGATGGATATATCCACTATCGAAATCAAATGAGTTAGGATTTACAGCAGGAGAAGAATTATTACAAAGAGGTGCAAACAAAATAATACACCAGATACGTAATGCGAGTAAATAATTTATCCATATTAATTACAAGACCTGTTAATGAATCTTTATTAAACAAAATGAAATTAAAAGGTTTTGATGTAGATATAATTCCTTTTATTGAAACAAAAATTATAAGAACAAAAGAAGTTGAAACCGAAATTGAAAATGTTTTGAAATTAAATACTGCTGTAGTTTTTACAAGTATGAATGCCGTGGATGCTGTTGCCGAACATTTACAAACCACAAAGCCAAACTGGAAAATTTATTGTATTGGAAATACAACAAAAATTTTAATAGAAAAATATTTTGGTTCAGCATCAATAGCAGCAACTGCCGATGATGCAACTGCGCTTGCAAAAAAAATAATTGCTAATAATGAAAAAGCTGAAGTTTATTTTTTTTGCGGCGATAAAAAAAGGAATGAGCTGCCAGGCCTGCTTAAAAAAAACAAGATTACTTTAAACGAAATTGAAGTGTATACTACATCAATTATTCAACATACAATTGAAAAGAATTATGATGCGGTTTTGTTTTTTAGTCCAAGTGCTGTTGACGGTTTTTTTAAAAATAATTCTGTAAAACAGGAAGCTGTTTTGTTTGCGATAGGAAACACAACTGCTGATGAGATAAAAAAGTTTGCGTCAAATAAAATTATTGTAAGTGATAAGCCGGGTAAAGAGAATCTTGTTGAAAAAACAGTTTCTTTTTTTGAAATTTGAGATTCAATGCAAGCTGCCTTCCTGGCCGTATCTACAACAAAATGATTACTCTTATATCTTTTTTGTTTGTTTATAACCATTTTTCAGCAGCCACTGCATGATTTTTTCCCGCTGATCTCCCTGAATTATTATTTCACCATCTTTTACACTGCCACCGGTTCCGCAAAAATTTTTTAGTTTTTTGCCAAGGTCTTCCAAATCATCATTTGTTCCGGTAAATCCTGCAATTAAGCTTACAGCTTTGCCACCACGGTGTTTTGTTTCTAAACGTATTTTTAATTTTTGCTGATGAACAGGCAGGGTTTCCTGATCATTTGTTTGTTCCGGTTCAAAAGAAAAGTTTGGATCTGTGCTGTAAACAAATCCTCTTGTATCGGGTTTGATTTTTTTGCTCATAAAATTAATTTATGATAACTGCTTTTAAACTCAAGTCAACACTTTGCGCCTGGTGAATTAAACTGCCAACGCTTATATAATCAACACCGGTTGCAGCATACGATTCAATATTATTTAAATCAATGCCGCCGCTTGCTTCTGTTTCAAAATCATCTTTTATAATTTCCAGTGCCTGTGTTATTTCTTGCGGAGAAAAATTATCCAGCATAATACGAAACACTTTTTCTTTTGCAAAAGCACAAACTTTTTTTACGTCTTCAATACTTCTTGTCTCCACTTCAATTTTAAGTTCAGGTTTTTTTGTTTGAATATATTTCCAGGCTTTATCAATGGCGCTTTCAATACCGCCGCAATAATCAATGTGATTATCTTTCAGCATGATCATATCAAACAAGCCAAAACGGTGATTGATACCGCCACCAATTCTTACTGCTTCTTTTTCCAGCAACCGAAAATTGGGAGTTGTTTTTCTTGTGTCTAATAATTTGGTTTTATAACCTTTTAATTTTTCAGTATACATATATGTAAGCGTTGCAATTCCACACATTCTTTGCATGCAGTTCAATACAAGCCGTTCACATTTTAATATGGTATGAATATGCGCTTCTACTTCAAAAGCAGTTTCTCCGTTAAACATTCCCTCGCCATCTTTTTTATATGCATTGAAAATATTTTCTTCCTCAACAAAATCAAATATCTTCCTGGCAACATCAACACCTGCTAAAATGCCGTCTTGTTTTATTTTAAGAATGGCTTTTCCTTTTTGTTTTGCAGGAATACAACTTAATGTTGAATGATCGCCATCGCCAACATCTTCAGCAAGTGCTTGTTTGATTAAGTTATGTAAATGTTCGCTGAAGGTTTGCATGTACAAATTATTGCTCAGGAAAGTCAGGTTTTATGCCCTTGAGTAAATTTTCATCAAGCAATAGTCGCATATAGTTCTGCAACATTTTTAGAAGTCAGAAGTTTATTGGCTATATCTAATAATGCAATAGCCTGTTCTTTAGTTACAGTAGGAAAGTCATCAAGAAATTCTTCCAGTGAAACACCTGCTTCCAAATGATCAAACAAGCTTTCAACAGGAACACGGGTGCCCTTGAAAACAGGCTGGCCACCTAAAACCTCTTTGTCAATTGTTATAACTTCCTGAACTTTCATACAACAAATTTAAGCAATTGTATTTAGCTGCTTCGTGCCTCGCAGTAACGTGTAAATTGCTGCTATGAAATACAACTGCACAAGGGAGTGACACAACCGTGCTTAATTGAAATACTGCAGCTCGCCACATAAAAGTTCTTCTACTTATCCGCACCAAAATTTTCTTTCCATGCAAGCATGCCGCCGGTAAGATTTTTGGGATTTTCAAAACCCATTTGTTCTAAAATCTGCGCTGCAATTCCACTGCGGTTGCCGCTTCTGCAATACAAAACAATTTCATCATTTTTCCAGTCATCAATAGATTCTGTTTGCATATTGCGTATTTCGCCAAGCGGCAATAACTTTCCGCCAATATTGAACTCAGCATTTTCAGATGGTTCACGCACATCAACAAGATGAATGCTTTCACCATCATCAAGGCGCTGCTTTAATTCCTGAACTGTTATTGTTTGCATATAAAAATGTTTATTGATTATCAGGTGGGGGTTGCGTAGTTGTTGTATCTTTTATTGGCGGTGTCATGCTTATCCAAACATCCATTAGCTGGCCGGCTCTTATGTGATTGTTCGCAACTTCACCTGAAGGTAATTGTGTTGTCGGCTCCGGGTTTTGTTTTACAATATATGCAC
Organism: Bacteroidota bacterium; assembly: GCA_013285855.1. Lineage (GTDB taxonomy): Bacteria > Bacteroidota > Bacteroidia > Chitinophagales > Chitinophagaceae > Parafilimonas. Next base: position 15,200 of record JABDGW010000060.1, on the reverse strand, counting down.
TTGACGTATCGGAAACAGGGCTTTCGGTAAGTATAACGCCAATACCAATATTATCGCCTGATAAATATTCTTTGGCCTGCGAAATAGTTAAGCCAATAAGATCAGGAACGGTAAGTTGCGTATCGCCCAAACCATTGCCAAGCACTAAATCTATTGCTGTACTCATGGGCACTTTTGAACCGGGCGTAATAGTTTTTCCCTCAACCATTTGATCTTTTACAGCGTTGCGTGCAATATCGGGCGTATAAGTTATGGTGCCGGTTTTTAAACCAAGACTTTCCAGAAACATTTGTGCACTGCGAAAAGAAAATCCGCGCAGATCGGGCATATCAATCAATGGCGGCGTTGAACGGTTTATTGTGAGATAGATAGTACGATGCGTTTTTACTACGTCTTCTGATTCGGGCGATTGTTTGATGACTGATAATGGAGCTAATGAATCTATATAAACGGAGTCCTGCACTGATACTTCAAAATCTTTTTGTTTTAAAATAGTTGTGGCTTCTGCTAAACTTTTACCGGTAACAGAAGGCACTGTTACTGTTTCATTATGTTTTGTTATTGAATCAAGTGAAAGAAAAAATATAAATACAATTACTAAAAGAAGCGCAACTGCCACCAAAAGATTTACGCCAAAAGACCGTTGCGTGATGAATTTAAACATTACAATTTATTTCAGTTTTAAGATTAGTTCCAGCATTCTTCAATAAGCGCTGTATAAAATTGCTCAAGTGTCCATCCCATTGCTTTTACCTGCTGCGGAACTATGCTGGCTGCACTTTGACCTGGCACTGTGTTTACTTCAAGCATATATGGCTCGCCTTTTTCTTCGTTGTAAATAAAATCAATTCTTACAATACCGCGGCAATTTAAAACTGAATAAATTTTACGTGCTGCTGATTGTACTTTTTCTATAATAGAAGGATCAGCTTCAGCAGGCGTTATTTCTTCACTCATACCTTTGTACTTAGCTTCAAAATCGAAAAAATCTTTTTTTGATTTTATTTCTGTAACCGGTAACGTAATTATCTCATCTTTTGTTTTAAACACACCAATAGTAAATTCTCTGCCTTCAATAAATTCTTCAATTAAAACCTGGTCATCTTCTTCCAGTGCTTTTTGTAAGGCAGCGCCAATTTCTTCGGATGGCTTGTTTACCTTACTCATACCTATGCTGGAGCCGCCGTTGTTTGGTTTTACAAATACCGGAAATTTCAATTGCTTTATGATTTCTTCTTCATTTATAACATCATTGCGAAAAATATGTAACGATTTAGCTACGCTTATTCCTGCAAAGGCGGCAACAGCAACTGTATATCTTTTATTAAAAGTTAGTGCGGAAGTAGTAGCATCGCAGGTTGTGTATGGCATACCGATACAATCAAAATAACCCTGCAGCTTTCCATCTTCGCCCGGCGTACCATGAATGCACATTAACACGCCATCAAAACTTATTTTTTCATCATTCAATCTTAATGAAAAATCATTTTTGTCAATGCTGATATTTTCTTCCGCCTCATTTTTATAAAACCATCCTTCAGGTGTTATATCAATTAAATAAACATCAAACTTATTGCGGTCAATATTATTATTTACAGTGATCACGCTTTGATAACTTATTTCAGCTTCCCTGCTGTAACCACCTGTAAGCAATGCAATTTTTTTCTTCATTAAAAATTTTTATCAACGCAAAGAAATAGAAATAAATATATTCTGATAAAGAATTAAGGTGATATAAACAAAAAGGTGAAGGAGTTGTCCGCCCTCACCTCTTAATGACGGGAAATATCACCCGCCGGATTATGTTGCTTTCGCAACAGTTACATTTGATAATCTAAGATAAACATCTTTTGTTTACTGCCAAACAAATAAAGTGCAATTAGTATACCTATAATGCCTGTTTACTTTTTTAATTTTAACCTTTAACTAATTTTAAATATGTAATTTTTCTTTTTTTGCCAATAACTCATCTACCGTTTCACGGTACATTTCATCAGGCACACAACAATCTACCGGGCAAACGGCAGCACATTGCGGCTCTTCATGAAAGCCCTGGCATTCTGTACATTTATTGGGTGTAATATAATAGGTATCAACTGCAAGCGGCGCCATGCGTTGTTCAGCATCTACAACTTCTCCGTCCATTAATGTTACAGTGCCTTTCACAGTAGTGCCATCAGAAAAAGCCCATTCAACGCCTCCTTCATAAATGGCATTATTCGGGCATTCAGGTTCGCAGGCTCCACAGTTTATACATTCATCTGTTATTTTAATTGCCATAACTTTTATTTTATATCTGGTTAAATACTTTTGCGTGTAAAATTAAGAAGTAGCAATGAATATTAATGAGCGTATTGATTTAATAGCTAAGCTTGGCGAATATTTTTTATTGAATGATGAACAACTTCAATCTGTAAAACAAAAAGCCAAAGAGCAGAATCCCTGGTTCAGTATGGAGTTTATTGACCTGGCAATAAAAAATATTGCTGAAAATTATCTGCAAAAAAGCTTGTTGAAAGATTGGGTGAAACAATATGATGTAAGTGAACCACAGCAAAAAAATGTTGGAATTGTTATGGCCGGAAATATTCCGCTTGTTGGCTTTCATGATTTTTTATGCGTTTTTATAAGCGGACACAAAGCAGTTATAAAGCCTTCGTCAAAAGATGAAGTATTGATAAGGAATATTACTGAAAAACTAACTGAGTGGAATAATGCCGCAAAAGATCATCTCATATTAGCAGAAAACCTGAAAAACTGCGATGCCTATATTGCAACTGGCAGCAATAACAGCAGCCGTTATTTTGAATATTATTTTTCAAAGTATCCAAATATTATCCGGCGTAACCGCACTTCTGTTGCTGTTTTAAAAGGCGATGAAGCAAAAGAAGAATTGAATTTACTTGCAGATGATATACAGTTGTTTTATGGAATGGGTTGCAGAAATGTTACAAAACTTTTTGTACCGGAAGGTTACGATTTCATTGCTTTGCTTGATGCGTTAAAAAAATATAACCGCTTTGCTGATTTTCATAAATACAGAAACAATTATGATTATCAATTGGCGCTGCTAATAATGAATCATAAGTTTTATATGACGAACGATTCAATTATTTTTACTGAAAATGAAAGTGTTTTTGCACCGGTAAGCCAGGTAAATTACAGTTATTATAATGAACCGAAAACACTTATTGAAAGTTTAAAAAACAATACAAATATTCAATGTATTGTTGGAAAAGATTTTATTCCTTTTGGCAAAACACAATCACCTTCGCTTACAGATTATGCAGATGGGATTGATACAATGCAATTTTTAAACCCCGCCCCTAAAGGGAGTATTTAAAACCAGGTTAATAAAATAAAAAACATTTTTTAACACGCTGCCATAAATTAGTTTAGCATTATGAAAAAGATTTTATTGCTTTTGCTCGTAGCTGTAAAAATAAGTTCAATTCATGCACAGGAGTTTGATACCATTCCGCCTTATCAGAAAGATTCTTTACACATACCTGAGTTTACTGTTTTGCAAACCGATAGCAGCTATACTAACAATAAAAAAATACCGGCCGATAAACCTGTTGTAATAATTTATTTCAGCCCGGAATGCGGGCATTGCCAGATAACTGCAGATGAGTTTAGCAAGAAGATGGCAGATATGAAGGATATTTTTTTTGTTTGGGTGAGTTATTATCCTTTACCCGAAATTAAAGAGTTCGCGAAAAAATTTAACCTGCAACAGTTTAATAACATAATAATAGGCAGAGATGAGAATTATACTATACCATCTTATTACCGCGTAAAGTTTACACCATTTATGGCGGTGTATAATAAGGAGCATCACTTAATACAAACTTACCAGCAAGGCACAGATGCAGATAAACTGATAAGTTTATTGAAGTAGATTAAACATGTGCCGGCCAATAGAAAAAAGTCTAACGCTCCGCAACAAAAGATTGCACCATTAATTTTTTGCCGTCTTGTAAAATCACAAGCTTATAAATTCCCTGCGATAATTTAGTTATGTTTATTTGTTGATGAGAATTGTTGGCTACATTTTGCTGTAAGGCTATTTTACCATTCATATTAAACACCACAACAGAAGCATTATGCAAATATTCCAGGGGCAAATCGAGATAAATAAAATTGCTTGCGGGGTTGGGATATATTGCTATGCGCTGGCGCGGTATATCTAATGAAACCACATTGCTTAATTGTGCTCTGCCATCATTATCAACTTCTTCCAAACGATAAAATACTTTTGGCGTATTAAGCTTTATAACAGATGCATCAGTATAATTATAACTAACAATATTATTACTGTAGCCTATTGATTTCAATTCGCCAATCTTAGAAAAATTCACTGCATCTACACTTCGCAAAATGTTGAAGTGTGAACTATTCATCTCCTGTGCTGTTCTCCAGTTCAATACTCCATTGCCATTTATTAATGAGCCGTTAAAGCTAATCAATCGAACCGGCAACACAGTAATATCAACAGTATTACTATATAATGTGAGTTGGGTGGCAGCACTGTTTGTAACGGCAACAGAATATTGTCCTATGTCGGTAACGGTAAAAATTGAATCGCCTGTAATGGTTGTATCTAAACTTCCATTTCTATACCAATGAAAACTATCGTTACTTAATGTGCCGCCTGCAGAAACAGAAAGCGTATTTCCGTTTTTATGCAATGTAATATTTGCCTGCGGTGCATAGATTGCAAAAGAAAATGTTTGTGCAATATCTTCTATGCCTGAAAATACAAATTGATTGTTACCTAAATCAAGAGAGGTGAGATTTGAAAGACCGGTTAAAGAAGAAGGAACTGTTCCATTAAAACCGTTATTATTTAAAAATAATGCATTCAGGTTTGAAAGATTGCCCAAAGAAACCGGAATGTTTCCGCTCAATTGATTATACGATAAATTCATTTCCTGCAGGTTGGTGAGATTGCCGAATAAAGAAGGAATATCCCCGCTCAATTGATTATACGATACATTCAATAAACTTAAATTAATAAGATTGCTCAAAGAAGAAGGAATGTTTCCGCTTAGTTGGTTTTCGTCTAAAAGCAATTTCTGTAAACCGGAAAGATTGCCCAAAGAAGAAGGAATATTTCCACTCAACAAATTATTGGATAAGTCTGCAATTTGCAAAGCAGTAAGATCGCCTACACCTGCCGGAATACTTCCGGTTAAATTATTGCTTCCTAAAATTAAATCAGTAAGGTTATAAAGATTACTTAATGAAGAAGGGAAGTCTCCGCTCAGCTGATTATAAGATAAATCAAGTTTCTCCAAATTAGTACTGAAAAAAGGAATATTGCCTTTGAAGCCATTAAAAGATAAATTTAAAACCTGCAGATTAGGAAGATTACTGAATGAAGCAGGGATGGTTCCGGTAAATTGATTATTTGATAAATCTAAATGCTGCAAGTTTGACAGATCACCTAAAGATGCAGGAATAGTATCATTTAATTGATTTGAAGATAAGTTAAAGAATATAATATTGGCAAGATTGCCATAAGAGGAAGATGAGATAGAACCACTTAATACATTGCCTGATAATGACAAACTATCTATGGCGGTTAAGTTACCTAAAGCGGGAGGCAAAATACCTTCCAGTAAATTGTTATTTAATGATAAACCGGTCACCCTGTTATTAGTAACTGTAACCCCATACCATGCACCTAAAGGTGCAAACGTTGAAAGCCAATTATCTTTTCTTTTCCAGCTTGGCCCATGCGTGCTGTTGTAAAGATTAACCAATGCTATGGAATCTTGTGTATTTACTTGTGCTTGAATTATATTGGCTGCAGGAAAAATCGCAGTGCAAATAAAAATCAGGATGTAAAACTTTTTCATAATAATTTTCCGATAGATTAAAAAGATTTCAGTCCGATGGTCATACTGTAAAAATTTGCAGAGCTGTGAATGCCTAATCTTTACGCCTTATAATTAAAATTCCGTAACCTGAACATAAAAAGTTCCATTTACTATTACTGTAAACGGAGTTGAATTAACAAGACGCAAGTGAATTTGCGTTGTAGAAATAGCATGAATATCATCAATATAGATTCCGGCTGCCAGGTCAAAAGCAGGAGAGATTGTAACAACCGCCTGGGTTGAACTTAAAGCAGTAGGGATTGTAATTGTAGCATATACCTGTGTTGCGCCACCTGCAACAACAGATTGATTTATGGTAGTAGCAAAAGCTTGTATACTTTTAATTGCAGTGCCCGATGCACCTATTTTAACTGACCCTGCTACATCAAGCTTTGTGCTTGCATTTGGCGAACTTGTGCCTATGCCTACAACGCCTGCATCGGTAATCCGCATTTTTTCAGACATTACATTTCCCCCGCTTCCATTATTAGTGCCTGCAGCACCGGTTGAAAATATAATATCGCCGGAGCCGCCAGTTCCGGTACCGTTTCCTGATTGAATATTCAGATCCGCACCAGCTTTGTTACCGCCAGTTGCACTGGGGCCTCTAACAATTCCGCCCGTTGGTGCTCCTGAATTATCACCTGAACCAATAACTACATCGCCGGCTGATGTTACACGCATTCTTTCTGTATTATTAGTTCTGGTAACAAAATCATTGGCATCTTTTGTTCCTATAAAATTGTTATTTGCATTTATTCCGGTATTACCAGACGTGGTCCAGGCACCTGCGGCAGTAAGCGCTGGAGTCCAGCTTAAGGTTCCGCTTCCGTTCGTTACTAATGATTGCCCATTTGCGCCATCCTGACTAGGCCAGGTATAAGTTGTAGAACCTGGTCCTGTTGCTGATTGAAAAGCAACATAGCTTGCTCCGGTACTTGCAGATAACCTTAAAGCACCTTTCACATCTAAGGTACTTCCGGGGTTGGTTGTTCCTATACCTAATCTGTTATTTACATCATCCCACTCCATGTCTGTACCGGTACTATTAATCTGACCGGTGGCGCCGGTAGTAAAAAATATACTGCCTGTGGTATTAAATTTTGGAAATAAAATATTATTGTTGCTATTACCGATTGTTATATTTCCCGTTGATGTTCCTGTGTTGACATTTGTTGCAAAATTTGAGCTTGCATTAATATTTGCAATACCTCCTGATGTAGTAAACACTCCCGCATTTGTATGACCACCATTTGAAGTAAATAAACCACCAACTGTACCTGTACCGCTGATATTAAAATTTGATGATGCCTGTTGTGTACTTTGATTTTGAATATAGCTGCCGGCAAGTGAAGGTATATCTGTAGCCACCAATGCTCTGAATGTTGGTGCTGCTGCAGCTCCTGCTGCTGGTCCTGCAAAAACAGTGTTTGCCGTTTGAGTGTTTAAAGATAAAGTTCCGGTTGCGGCCCCTGAAGTAACAGAAAAATTTATGGGATTACTAAATACAGATGATGGTGTATTTAATGTAATAGTGCCAACTTTATTATTAAAAGTATTCCAATCTGTTGAAGATAAATAACCATCAGTTGAAGTGGTTGATTTATTAATGCCAAAAACACCTGTTGTATTATTATAAGTTAAAGGCGCTGTTGCTGAAAAACTTCCTAAAGTTGTAGCAGTATTCCAGGTAAAATTTGTTCCGTTATAATATAAATAAGTGTTAGCGGAAGGTGTGGAACTTGTAAGATTCTTACTTGCATCCGTAAGTACTACTGATGAAGCAGATAGTTTTGGAAGATTAATATTATTTGAAGCACCTCCAATTGTGACTGTTCCATTTGAGGTACCGGTATTAATATTGGTTGCAAAATTTGAACCTGTATTAATATTTACTATTCCGCCTGAAGTAGTAAATGCACCTGAATTAGTATGACCGCCACCTGAAGTAAGAAGACCGCCTACAGTTCCTGCACCACTGATATTAAAGTTTGAAGACGCTTGTTGGGTTGTTTGATTTAAGATATAGTTGCCTCCTAATGTTGAAGCCGATATATATCCTACAACACCTGAACTATTTATGGATAAAATATTATCCGTTGGATAAGAACCTGCAGAAAGACCGTGCAATTCTAAAGGACTATTACCCGCACCAGTTGCAACAATATCCAATTTAGATGAAGGTGTTGACGTACCTATACCTACATATAAACCAGCGGTTGTTGCATCACCAATTATTACAGCATTATCCTGGGTTGTTTTTGCATTAGCTCCTATTACTGTTGAGTTTGTTCCGCTGGCACTTGTACCTGCACCAATTGCTGTAGCATTTTGCTTGGTAATTGCTGATGAATTATAACCAACAGCTGTATTGTTCTGTGCGCTGGCCAATGCACTTGCACCAATAGCAGTTGTCTGAGAGCCTGCCGGTCCAACTCCACTCGCATTTGCACTTGTTCCTACTGCAGTGCTATTATTTCCGGTAGCGACAGAACTTGCTCCAATAGCTGTACCGCTGTTTGCAGCTGAAGAGGAGTTTCCTATCGCAGTATTATTACCACCTGCTCCAATGCTGGAACTTGTACCTAATGAAGTAGTGTTATTATCTATTGCTCCTGCTGATAACTTGTTATATTGAAATTGCAATGGCTGCGGATTTGTTGTTCCCAATACACTTGAAGCAGTTGCCGCGTTTCCATTTAAGCTCCAATAAGAACCAGATACAGTAGATTGTGATACTGATCCTACAACGCCGGAACTGTTTATAGTAAGTACATTATCAGAAGTAATATCGCCTGTAGGCACACCGTGCATTTCTAAGGGATTATTCGCACCTGTTGCATTAATATCCAGCTTGGCAGAAGGCGTTGAGGTGCCTATGCCTACATATAAACCAGCCGTTGTAGCATCACCAATTACTACTGCATTATCCTGAGTGGTTTTAGCATTAGCACCTATTACCGTCGAGTTTGTACCACTGGCACTTGTGCCCGCCCCAATGGCAGTAGCATTTTTATTAGTAATAGCAGAAGCGCTGTAACCAATAGCAGTATTGTTTTGATTATTAGCCAATGCACTTGATCCGATCGCAGTTTCCTGTGTGCTGTTGCTGGCTGTAGCAGTTACACCTAATGCTGTGTTATCTTTTCCGCTTGCAATAGATTTTGTTCCTATTGCTGTTGCACCATTAGCCGCTGATGCCGAAACACCAATTACCGTATTATCGGAACCTGCTCCAATAGTTGCGCTTGTACCGAACTGGGTATTTTTATCATCCAGGTAACCAGCTTGTATATTATTAAATTTAAAACGTAATGCCTGATTATTTGTAGTTCCTAAGAATTGACCGGCGTTAGCAGCATTACCATTTTTACCCCAGTAGCGGTAAGTAAGAATTGTTGATGGATCTAAATAGCCAATTACACCTGTAGAGCTTATACTTAATACACTATCGAAGTTTGGATCTCCAACAGGAACATTATGAAGTATAAGAGGTTTATCTGTGCCGTTGGGAGTGACCTCCAATGCTGCGGTTGGCGTAGTCGTGCCTATACCTAACCTGTTGTGAATGCTATCCCACGTCATTTTAGTGCCTGTATTGGCAAGCTGTCCGGTCGCAAGCGAAGTATAAAACAAACCTCCGGCAGTATTATATTTCGGCAATAATATATTATTTGCTACTCCGCCTAAAGTAAGATTAGCTTTTGTACTGCCTGTATTAATGTTAGTCGCACTGCTATCGTTGACATTTATATTTACATTACCGCTTATTCCTGTTGCCGGAGTTCCTCCGTTAATATAAACACTTCCAGCTGTTGCAGTTCCGGTTGACGATCCTCCTTGTAAAGTTAAACTGCCTCCCGGTATATTTGTGCCATTGCCTCCATTAGGACCGCGTATTATATTACCGGTGGCATTTGTATTGTTTTCTCCTTTGCCTACTATTATATTACCAGTTGCTGCATCCATTCTCAGCACTGCATTGAATTTAGTCTGACCTCCACCTACAAGAAAAATAATATCTGAATTTGTTTTTGCAGTTCCAACTAAAAGATTCCTGGAATAAGTGTACAAATAACCATCATGAGGGCCGCCAAAATTATCAACAGTTGGTGCGTAGGTAGAGCTGTTTATCCCCATGTCAATATAATTAGTTGAATCTGTACCATCATCTGAAGTAGCCACGACATCTGATGAGGCGTTGCTGCCGCTGTTTGTATTTTGAACGCCTATCTGTAAATAATCATTTATATTTCCTTTAAAAGTTGCAATATTATTTGAACCAGCATTGCCATAATCAACCAGGAATTTTTCTTTTAAATAAGTATTAAAATTAGTAGAACCAATACCAACACTGCCCGTACTGTCTATAACCATTCTTTCAGTATTATTGGTTCTGAAGCGAAGGCTGACATTATCCGTAGTGCCCATGAAATTAGTTGCATAATTAGTTCCGCTGTTGCCTGTTATGCTCCAGAAATTACCTGTTAAAGAAGTGTAAGGACTCTTTTTTACAACCCCTGCATTTATGGTAAGAAGGCTGTCTGTTGTAAACGTTGAAGTTGCCTGAACACCTGACAAATAAAGCGGGTCGCCGGGAGATAAAACACTTAATGCGTAACCAGGATTACCTAAGCCAATTCCAATTTTACCGGTACTGTCAATAATCATTCGCTGAATATTATTTGTTCTGAAACGCATGCTTATATTATCGGTTGTACCTAAAAAATTAGTGGCATAGCTTGTACCGCTATTGCCGGTTAAACCCCATGAAAGGCCATTAAGACTATTCCATGTAGGAGATGTATTTGCACCCGCAGAAGTTAAAACATACCCTGTTGTTCCTGCGTTACCACCCGGCATAAATGCACCATTTAAGTATATGTTACCTACCACATGCAGCCTTTCACTTGGCGTGTTAGTATTAATACCAACAAAACCTGAGCTGCCCTTCATAAAAAAATCGTAAGCGCTGGAATTGGTAGTGAAAATAAAATCGTTGCCATAAATATTAAAGTAATTCTTTCCTGCAAAAAGACCGCCCGTTCCCGTATTCGCATATCCAAAAGTGCCTTTTAAATTCCCTGCACTATCCATCATATCAACACTGCTGAAACCTGAGGTTGAACTGTTTTCAATAGTTAAAACATTTTTATTTGTAAAATGCCCGGTAACATCTAATGAACTGCGTGGTACTGTTACACCCATGCCAATCCATCCTGCTTTGCTGCTGCCACTTGCTGTACCTAATATGCGCATACGTTCTATATTAGCAGTGCGTGCAACAAAATCTGTTGCATCAAGCGTTCCTATAAAATTTGAAGACGCATTGGTTCCACTGTTGCCGGTTAGCGACCAATAATTTGAAGTGATGGAAGTATTAGTAATAAAATTCCATTTCGTTCCATCCCAATAATAAATACCAACACCTGAACCACCTGCGGTACCGCTGTTTGTATTGTATACAACGGTAGAGATAAGCAAGCCTGAAGGAAGCGGTGAAGATGAATTAACGTCGGTAAGCGAAACTCTTGGAAGTACCAATCCCTTATTAGTTGTTTCCAGTTCAAGCAGTGAGGCACTGTTGATAGTGGTGGAGTTATTCCCTATTTTCATTTGGGCTTTGACACTTAACTGTACTAACAGCAGGCATGCCAAATAGTAGAATTTGGTTTTCATATTCTTTGGATTCTTATTAAAAGCAATGCAATTTATTAATTAATAACAGCGGGACTGCTTTTTAATTTTTGAAATTGCCTATAAGGATAGTGGTATGTCTGAATTTTAAAATTCAGTAACGCAGATTTAAATTCGAATTGTGTTTAATAGCGTTATGTGGCAGGTAATATCTTATGAACTCAACAACCAAAATAAATGCGTGTTTGCAATTTCATAAAACATAAATGTTTATTTTTTGCTGGTATTATCAACAAACCATTTCACTGCAAGCTCATAACCTTTTAACCCCAACCCGAAAATGCTGCCAACAGATTTTCCTGATACATGAGAAAACTTTCTGAAATCTTCGCGTGCATGCACATTACTGATATGCACTTCTATCACGGGTGTTTTTATTGCGGCAATTGCATCGCCCAATGCAACTGAAGTATGTGTGTAACCACCGGGATTTAAAACAATGCCGTCGTACTCAAAACCTATTCGCTGCAATTCGTTTATTAATTCACCTTCAACATTACTTTGATAATAATAAAATGCAATGCCCGGAAAAATATTTTTTAATTCTTCAAGATATTTTTCAAAAGATGTGTTGCCGTAAACATCTGTTTCGCGCTTACCGAGTAAATTAAGATTAGGACCGTTTATAATTGCAATCTTCATATTGCTAATGTAGGTAATGAAAATTAATTGTAGTAAGGATTTATTTCCAGCTCTCGCACATCTTCGGATGCATAATTTTTTATTTCATTATACAATGTATCTCTTTCAACAGGTTCGCGTTTTACCTGTTTTATTAATGAAACCAACTGTGCAGTTGATAAAGCAGGATTTTTTTCTTCACTTCCAGCCATTGAATAAATTTTTGTTGTATCATCAATTGTGCCGTCAAGATCATTTACACCGAAAGATAAACTCAGTTGTGCATTTTGCCTGCCAAGCATTGGCCAATATGCTTTAAGATGAGGAAAATTATCAAGATACAATCGTGCAATGGCATAAGTTTTCATGTCTTCAATTAAAGAACTTTCAGGCACATTGCTCATATCATTGTCCTTGTTGCGAAACTTAAGCGGGATGAAAGTATTAAACCCATGCGTTTCATCCTGCAATTGACGCAAACGTTCCATATGGTCAACACGATGCCGGAAATTTTCTATATGGCCGAACAACATAGTTGCATTGGTATGCATGCCCAACTGATGTGCTGTTTTATGAATATGCAACCAACCATCTGCATCAACTTTATCCGCACAAATCTGTTCACGTATTTCAGGATGAAAAATTTCTGCGCCACCGCCGGGCAAAGAATCAAGCCCTGCTTCATGCAACAATTTCATTCCATCTTCAACACTCAGTTTTGCTTTGCGAAACATATAATCAAGCTCGACTGCAGTAAAACCTTTTATGTGTAAATCCGGGCGGTGTGCTTTTATAGAACGCAGCAGATCTTCAAAAAAATATACATTCATTTTTGGATGAACACCACCAACAATATGCACTTCTGTTACAGGCTTGCCATCATACTTTTGTATGATGTGCATCATCTGTTCTTTACTCAATTCCCAACCTTCATCACGGTGTGCATACAATTTTGAATAAGAACAAAAGTTACAGGAGAAAACGCAAACATTGGTTGGCTCAATATGAAAGTTGCGGTTGAAATAAGTTTTATTACCATGCAGTTTTTCGCGAACATAATTTGCTAAACTTCCAACATAAGGCAAGGAAGCTTTTTCAAAAAGCAATACGCCATCTTCAAAACTTAAGCGTTGATTATTTAAAACTTTTCCACCGATATGTTGAAGCGCAGCATCGGTTTCACTTTTAACCAATACATCAACAGAATTATTCATGCTGCAAAATTATGAAGCAATCATTAACTAAAATTGCAGCAAAAGTTAAACATGTAATGTTAGTATAACAGTTTCACACTTAAAAGCGTTCGATCGATCTACCTGTTATCGCCTTTAGGAAACATTACTTTATCCGGTTCTTTTAACAACGAAGCCAATACTTTTTTTATAAGATTTGTTCGAACAGCAGAGGATTTTTTCGGATCAACCAAATAAATCAATAAAACTTCTACCCAGGTATTTGCATTAATGCGAAGGTTTACAAAAGGGTATTCTTTTATTTCAATTTCATCAACCGGTGTTTCTTTTATAAGATCACGCAGTTCCTGCACGTGTTCTTCCATTCCCGGATCAAGCTCTTGTTTTGCTACATCGCGTATGGTTGTTTCCACCCATTCCAAATCACTTTGATAAGCGATGTGAAAAGGAATTTCATTCCAGATGTATGGAAATTTTTGCCATGAATAATTATATACCTGGTATTGAAAAACCATGCTGTTGGGAAAGCGGATCAACCTGCCGCTTGGCAGGTCACTCGTCATATAATTACCGGCAAATTCCCATAGTGTTGTATCGAAATAATTTATTTCCACCACATCGCCTGTAAAGTCTGAAACCTGTATCCTGTCTCCTACTTTATATGGCACACGCATCACAATATAAAACCAGCCAATAAGGGAAGCGATCGGCGTTTGCAAAGCAAAACCCAGCAGTAATGAAATCAGTCCTAAAGACATAGCTGCCGTATACCAGTTGGAGTTTAAAAATGAAATGAAAACGAAAATGATTATTACAAAAGTTATAAGCTTTATTAATCTTACAATATTGTATAAAATGGCTTTTGCATGTGAACGTTTTACAGCAATACCCTGGATGATTCTTGAAAATATTAATATACCAAAACTTGCAGCCCCTGCCAATAAAAGGCTAAGCACTGTTTTTTGGTATGACCCGATTATATTAAATATTTTAAGCCGGAATAAAAAGTACAGCAGCAGGCATGCTACACCGGATAAAATATAACTGCCGATCCATAATCTTTGCTTTGTTTTACTATGCAGATGACTTACTTCTTTTTTTTCTTCTGCAGTTGTGTGTGAAGTTTTAATATCCATGAGCAAATAATTACAAAGCCTGTACCATGATGAAATGATTTTTTCATCAAACAATATTTACTGTTTGCAATTAAATTTTGTGATTTATCAGCTCCAGTCAAACTCAACAACCTTATCATCTAATTTCCACTTTGAAGGAAATGGATTTGTTAACCAATCCAATGGTTCGCCGATGGGTTGCTGTTTTGAAGCATCTGCAAAACATTGTTTAATGAATGTTTTTTGTTCCGCACCCAACGCCTCAGGCTGTGCAGAAATAAATAAAGGCGCACTGCTTTGTGCGAGCAACTGCATCCACTGTTTGTTCTTTTCCCATGGCACTGCTGTTGTTAATCCAACACAATCTCCATCCGCTTCATAGAAAGTTTTATGCTGCACCATTCTAAAACCGAGCGTGTTCACGCCCATTTTTTTTGTACGTGCCCATTCTTTGCCGCTGGTATCATCACCAATACGATTCAATTCAAACATACCTGCAGATAAATGGCTTATTGTGTTACAACCTATCAAATACATATCACCTGCGGCATCGCGTATTGACCTGTATAAATACAAAATAATTTCTGCATTTGTTTTTGAGTTATCATTGAAGTGCCAGCCTGGTTCAGTCATTTTATCTGTCATTTCAAAACCCCATTTGCTGAAAATATCAAAGGTTGTATAATCAT
>JABDGW010000059.1 GCA_013285855.1 Bacteroidota bacterium | reverse complement strand
CATCTGTAAATAAATTTCTTTGATCACTAAATATTTTATCCCTATACCGGTATTGCCGGTAAAAATAATTTTCTGTAATGCGCACCACGTCTTTTACACCTGGTATTTGTTGCTTCGCCATAACGCCAATTGGTGCTGTTGTACTCGTCCATAACTGGCGGTTAGCACCGGTAGCTACCATATTTTCGAGCTTGATAATGTTAGGCGCATTTTTATGAAAACTGTCATAACTAAATTCATCCTGCACCCATAATAATATCAACAGGCCAACAGTTAACCCTATTGTTAATCCTGCAATATTGATGAGTGCATAAAATTTATTCTTCATCAAATTGCGCCACGCTGTTTTGAAATAGTTTTTTATCATGTCTGATGTCTGATTTAAATAACCATTCACTACTCACCATTCTCAATTTTATTCCGTTCTCAAACTCTTCACAGGATTTGCAATTGCTGCTTTTATTGCCTGGAAGCTTACTGTTACAATTGTTATCAGTAATGCCATCAATCCGCCTAATACAAAAACACCGGCACTAATGCTGATGCGATAATCATAATTCATTAACCAGCTATGCAGGAAGTAAAATGATATGGGCGCTGCAATCAAACAACTTATCAATACCAACACAATAAAATCTTTTGATAACAACAGCCAAACCTGTTGCACAGATGCTCCTAACACCTTGCGGATACCTATTTCTTTTGTGCGTTGTTCAGCAACGTAAGCAGCGAGGCCAAATAAACCCAGGCAAGAAATAAAAATAGCAAGCACTGCAAACAAACCTGCAAGCTTTCCAATCAACAATTCAAGATTAAATTTTGAAGCATACTGTTCATCTGTAAAAAAATAAGTATAGGGATAAGCAGGATCATACTTATTAAAAACAGCAGTGAGTTGCGTTATTGCATCCTGTGTTTTTATGTTGGGTGATAACCTGTATAATATATTGCCTTGCGGATCAGGGAAACAATAAAACATTGTTGGATCTGCCGTTTTAAATGGGGATATCATCAATGCATCTTTCACAATTCCGGCAATAGTATATTGCCTGCCACCCCATGTTATTTTTTGGCCAACCGGGTTTTGCAGGCGCATTCTTTTTATAGCCATTTCATTAAAAATTACGCTTGTGCTGTCATAAGCATTGGAAAAATCTCTTCCTTCAGCCATGTTCATGCCAATCGTTTTAAAATAGTCTTCAGATACGAAAATATTTCCCATCTCTATTGTTTCACCCGGATGTTTGCCTTGCCATTGATCAATATCTGTATGCCACCAAACATCTGTCGCAGGGCTTGTTGCTGTTGTGATGGATGAAACAATTCCTCTTTCTATCAACTCATTTTTTAATGCAGTAAAATTTTTATTCAAATCATCGTTCATACTGGTTGATAATAACCTGTTTAAACTATAACCTGTTGGCCTGTTTTTAGCATATTGTATTTGCTGATAAATAATAACAGTACTTATGATTAAAGCAATGGAACAACTGAATTGTATAACTACTAATATTTTTCTTGATAAGGAAGATTTGCCTGCCTGTATTGATCCTTTTAAAACTTTTACAGGATTGAATGAAGAAAGATAAAACGCCGGCCTGCTACCGGCAAGTAAAGCTGTTATCAACAAGCAACCTGTCAATATCAGCCAGAAATTTAGATTGCCAAACGGCATGATGATATGACTTTCTGTTAGAGTGTTAAAGGCAGGCAACACAAGCCATGCAATAAGTATTGCAAAAACAAAAGCAATTGCAGTAAGCAAAAATGCTTCCATTAAAAATTGTATGATAATATCTTTTCTTTGTGAACCAATGGCTTTTCGCACACCAACTTCTCTTGCCCGTTTTTCTGAACGTGCTGTTGTAAGATTAATAAAATTGATACAGGCAATAATCAACACCAACAAACCAATAATAGAAAACATTTGTACGTATTCAAAAAAGCCTTCTGTGTCTTTACCATTTATATAGTTTGAATACAAATGCCAGCGTTCCATAGGTTGCAGCGTAACATAAGAATTCATGGCGTTAATATTACCTTCTTCCGTATGTTCTATGTTCCTGATTTATGATAAAGTTGAAACTAATGATAACCGTATTTATCGTGTAGTGATGGATATGAAATTTAATGGAAATGACGGTCATTCACCGGCAGTGGTTGCACCATTAAGTTCAGCTATTCAGCGTGAAATTACAGGTGTCGAAGCAACGGTTCCTGTAATGCAGTTCCAGGGAGATGCAACAGCAAAAGTGAGCATTGAAAAAGAAGGTTCATCAAAACCATCTGTATTTAAAAAACAACCTGATATTGTTTTTACCAATCCTCAATATTTTTCATTGCTGCCTTTTAAATGGGTTGCAGGTTCTCCTGAGTCTTCATTAAAAAATCCATTCAATGTTGTGCTTACAGAAAGCAGAATTAAACAATATTTTCCTTCAACAAATATTAATGATGTAATTGGTAAGCAAATAAAATATAATGATGATTTTACTGCAACAGTTTCAGGTGTTGTAAAAGATTTGAATGAGCATACCTCTTTTGATGCAGTTGAATTTATTTCGTTTGCAACCATTGCGCAAACGCACATGCAGAATGATTTTATGATGAACACATGGGATGATTGGATGAGTTATTCGCATTTGTATGTTAAGCTATCAGACAATACAAAAAATGTAAATGTTGAAAAACAGCTGAATAATCTTTTTGTTAAGTATAATAAGAACGCAAACAAAGATGCAGCTAACTATATGCATTTGCATTTACAACCCTTAAACGATGTTCATTTCAATAACTTGTATGCAAGCTTCGATGGCCGCATTGCACATAAACCAACATTGTATGGATTACTCGCTGTTGCCGCATTCTTATTGATTTTAGCTTGCATCAACTTCATCAATTTAACTACTGCAAATGCAGCAAGCCGCGCAAAGGAAATTGGCATTCGTAAAACAATGGGCAGTTCAAAAAAACAACTCATTTTTCAATTTCTTGGCGAAACATTTCTATTTACGCTTGCAGCGTGTGTTATATCATTTTGTATAGCACCATTGTTACTTAAACTATTTGCTGATTTTATTCCACCAGGTTTAAATTTTCAGCCATTCAATCAACCAAATATTTTCTTATTCTTATTAGCGCTTGCAGTTGTTGTAAGTTTTCTTTCAGGGTTATATCCGGCATTTATTTTATCAGGTTATAAACCGGTGAAAGTTTTAAAAAATCAATCATTCACTTTTAGTAATGAAACGAGACATGCATGGATAAGGAAAATATTAACCGTTTCGCAATTTGTGATTGCGCAATTCTTTGTAATTGCAACTGTGATGGTGAGTAAACAAATAAATTATTCTTTGAATGCTGATATGGGTTTTAGAAAAGATGTGGTTTTAAGTTTTGATTTACCGCGACAAGATACAGTTGCTATTCATCGCAGTGTTTTATTGAATAAAATAAAGGCCCTTCCCGGTGTGCAGATGGCGAGCAGGGGCTTTCTTACACCTGCCGATGAAGGTGCGGCGTTTACAGATATTTCATACGCAGCTGCTGCAAATGATAATAAAGAAAGTGTGCAGTTGCGTTGGGGCGACAGCAATTATTTAAAGCTGTTCAATATAAAAATTCTTGCAGGCAGGAATATTGAAGAAAGTGATACGATAAAAGAGTTTCTGATAAATGAAACATATGCGAGATCGCTTGGCTTTAAACGCCCGCAAGATGCAATTAATAAATTGCTTGATTATAACGGAATGAAATTGCCTGTTGTGGGTGTGATGCATGATTTTAATGAGCAATCATTTCATGCTCCGGTTGGTCCGTTGGTATTTACAAGCTTTGATGATAGGAGCTATTTCATTCACGTGTTGTTACAATCTCAAAACGGCAACACTACATCATGGTCGAATACGATTGCGCAAATTCAGAAAGCATATCATCAATTGTATCCTGATGAAGATTTTACTTATAAGTTTTTAGATGACACGATTGCAAAATTTTATGAATCCGAACAACATACTGCAAGTTTGTTAAGTTGGGCAACAGGGTTATCCATTCTTATTAGTTGCCTTGGCTTGTTAGGGTTGGTGATGTATACCATCAACACACGCACAAAAGAAATCGGTATAAGAAAAATATTAGGGGCAACTATTGCCAACATTATTTCTATCCTATCAAAAGATTTTGTGCAATTGGTATTAATAGCATTTGTAATTGCAACGCCTGTTGCATGGTGGGCATCTTACAAATGGCTACAGAACTTCGCTTATAAAATAAATATGAACTGGTGGGTTTTTGCGTTATGCGGGTTTGCAATGTTATTGATTGCGCTCAGCACACTAAGCATTCAAACAATAAAAGCAGCAGTTGCAAATCCTGTAAAAAGTTTGAGAACAGAGTGATTCCATTTGAAAATGTGGCAATTTGAAAATTTGAAAATAAATCATACATCAGAAATTGATTTCTATGTTTAAAAATTATCTCAAAACCATGTGGAGAAATTTATGGAAGAATAAAATGTATTCCTTCATAAACATTACCGGCTTATCCATGGGTATTACTTGCTGCCTGCTTATTTTTTTGTATGTGCAATACCAGTTGAGTTATGATAAATTCAATGTGAATACAAACGAGATTTACCGTCTTACTGAAGTATTGCATTTACCAACTGAAATTAACGCACGTGCAGTAACATCGCCACCAATGGCAACTGCATTAAAAGCAAATTTTCCTGAAGTGAAAGACGCGGTGCGTATCAGTTATTCCGGCAGGTATATATCGTACAACAACAAGAAGATACAGGATGCAAAAATTATGTATGCTGATTTAGGTTTTTTTAATGTGTTTACTTTCCCCGCAATTGAAGGCAACTTACAAAACGCATTAAGTAATCCTTATTCCATCGTGCTTACACAAAGCATGGCAAAAAAATATTTTCCGCAAAAGTTTTCTGCAGTTGGAAAAACAATGCAGTTGTCAGATAGTATTCCGCTTACGGTTACGGCTGTTATAAAAGATGTTCCTGCCAATGCGCATTTTAAATTTGATTGCATTTTATCGCGCAATACAATCAATGCAATGAACAATAATGTTTCGGAAGCAGAATGGTTCGACAATAATTATTACACATATCTGCTGCTGCAAAAAAATGCAGACTATCATCAACTGGAAAAAAAGTTCAATTCATTCATTGCAGTACAAATGAAAGATGATATAAAGGGAACGGGTTTGTATTATGATTTGAAACTGCAACCGCTTACTTCTATTCATCTACACTCCAACCTCAATTCTGAAATACAACCCAACAGCAATATTGTTTATGTATATATTTTTTGTGCTGCCGCGCTGCTTATCCTGCTTATTGCCTGCATTAATTTTATCAATCTTTCTACCGCAAAATCAATAAGCCGTGCAAAAGAAATTGGTTTACGTAAAGTAATCGGCGCCAGCCGCCGGCAATTAATATTTCAATTTTTAGGCGAGTCTTTTTTGTTCACTGTAACTGCTGCCGCATTGTCAATAGCATGTATTATTTTGTTGCTGCCATGGTTTTCGTCATTCACCGGCGAACAACTTAGTTTATTCAATTTTATTAATACTGATGTATTACTGCTTTTTGCAGGCGCAATAATTATTGTAAGTGTAACAGCAGGTATATATCCTGCATTCTTATTGTCATCTTTCTCACCAGTAAAAGTATTTAAAGGAACCACCAAATATGAATGGCGGGATATTTTTTTAAGAAAGGGGTTAGTAGTTTTTCAATTTACAATTGCAATTGTTTTAATCAGCGGCGCTTTATTAGTGTATCAACAACTTCGTTTTATACAAAATCAAAAACTTGGCTTAAATAAAGATCAACTGATCGAAGTAAAACTTCCATCATCTCAGTTGAGCAAGAAAGATATTTTAGAACAGGCATTCGTTAAAAATCCCTCTGTTATTAATGCCTCCTTAACCGGGTTTTCTTACCAGGAACCTGTAAGCACAGTTGCTACTTTGCCGGAAGGTTTTTCATCTAACGAAATAAACTCTATAGCATCCATTTTTGCAGATGAAAACTTTGTAAAAACTTTTCAAATTCCCCTGGTTGCTGGTCGTGATTTTTCTAAATCATTTCCTTCAGATGCAGATGAGGCATTTATTATTAATGAAACTGCAGTAAAAGCATTTAACTGGAAAAATAATAATGCAGCACTTGGAAAAACTATTGATTGGGGACCGGGAAAAAAGGGCAAGGTGATTGGTGTAGTAAAAGATTTTAATTATAGTTCATTGCATGATAATATTAAACCAGCTATCATACAAATTTTGCCCGATGCATATAATTTTATTGCATTACGCATAAAGCCGGATGATATGCAGCAAACTATATCTTCATTGGCGACAACATGGAAAAACATTGTTGACGAAGATGATTTTAAATATTCATTTTTAGATGATGACTTTGCTGCGCTATATCAATCTGAACAAAATCTACAGCATGTGCTGGCGCTGTTTACAGCGCTTTCCATAATAATTGCTTGCCTTGGATTATTTGGTTTGGCGGCATTTACCATTGCGCAAAGAATTAAAGAAATAGGCATTCGCAAAGTGGTTGGCGCCACCATCATCAGTATTCTTGCTTTACTGTCAAAAGATTTTTTAAAACTTGTTTTTATTGCTGTTTGTATAGCTTCACCTGTTGCCTGGTTCATTGTAAATAAATGGCTGCAAAATTTCGCTTATCATATTCAAATAAACTGGTTCACTTTTATACTTGTTGGATTATGTGCTATGCTAATTTCTTTGCTAACGGTGAGTTTCCAGGCAATCAAAGCAGCAATAGCAAATCCTATAAAAAGTTTGAGAACGGAATAATTCAATTTGAAAACGAAAATCCGATATCACTAAATCATACATCAGAAATCAACTTTTATGTTTAAAAATTATTTTTTGCTTGCAATAAGAAACATGCGCAAAAACAAGCTGCATACTTTTATTAATACACTCGGCATGGTGGTAGCATTTGCATGTAGCATTTTTATTGTGCTGATGGTATATCGTCATTTTACTTATGATGATTTCGAGTTAAACAAAAACAAGCTGTATAAAATATATAGTTATGCTATCGGGCCTAATGGAGAAGAAACCGGAACTGCAATGCCATACCCGTTAACACCTGCATTAAAAACGGAAAATATTGGTATTGCAAAAGCAACCAGTATTCTTAATGGGGGCAAACTTGTTCGCTATAAAGACAAGACACTCGACATGAGTACCACTATGGTGGATGAGGATTTTTTAAACATGTTTACATTTCCCGTAATAAAAGGAAATACTTCAAATCCTTTAAGTAGCACAAGCAATGCAGTGCTTACAGAAAAGAGCGTAGAAAAATTATTTGGTAAAGAAGACCCTATAGGAAAATCAATTGAAGTAAAACTTGATGGCAGCTGGTACAAATTAATTGTAACTGCTGTGGTAAAAGATTTTCCCGAGAACTCTACGATAAAGCTTTCCGTGCTTGCACGTACAGAACTATATCCGCATTACGCTGAAATGCGTGGCACCTGGGATAATCGTAATCATGCTGTATATGTTTTATTGGCAAATAATACAACACAACAAAATGTAGAAAGCCGTTTAAGAAGCCTCGTAAAAAAATATACTCCGGATAATGTAGCAATTTCAAAAAAAGATGGATATAAGCCAGATAAAAACGGCGACTATAACAGCTTGCATTTGTTGCCATTCACTGAAGAACATTTTAATACACAACTTGGCAGCGGTGGCACTGTAAACAAAGCTTTTTTGTATGTGTTGATACTTATTAGCAGTGTTATTGTTTTGATCGCATCATTCAATTTTGTAAATCTCAATATTGGTTTATCGTTTACACGCACAAAAGAAATCGGTATACGCAAATGTCTTGGCGCCGGTAAGAAACAAATATGGTTACAGATTTGGGGCGAAAGTTTTCTGATGGTATTTGTTTCAATGCTTATTGCGATTAGTATAGTTGTACTGCTGATAAGAAATTTTAACCAGGTTTTTGCTTTGAATATGAGCCTAACCACATTAACGAGCCCGGTTATAATTTTTACGCAGGCGGCCTTGATAATAGTGGTTTCGTTTATTGCGTCGGGTTATCCTTCATCAGTAATGACAAAGCTGAAAACCGTAGAAATTTTAAAAGGGAAAATAACCGTAAAAAAACCTGGCATGTTGCGCAATGCACTTATTATAACACAATTTGTAATTGCAATTGTGCTTATGTGCAGTACTGTTATTATTTACCAGCAATTTGATTATTTACGTTCGGCGCCTTTAGGGTATAACACTACATCCATTATAAGTATCCCTATAAAAAATGATGAAAAAGGTAGAGGCATTATTGCGCAACTCCGCACAAGACTTGCTACACAATCTTCTGTACTCGCTGTTTCAGGAAGCGATGTTAATATTGGCGTAGGTGAAGATCATACTACAAGCACATCTATAACATGTTTTACCTATGGTGATAAAACAATTTGCGGACAGGTAATAAACGGAGATTATGATTTCTTAAAAACATTAAGTATTAAGCCGCTTTCCGGTCATGATTTTTCAATGGAATATGCAGGTGATACTGGGACGCAGATAATTGCTACCAAAAGTTATGCTGATGAGTTTGGTGAAAAAAGTATTGCAGGTTTTTCTTATTATGCTGACAGTACTCAACCGCCAATAAAAATTGTCGGCGTAATACCTGATATTCAAATCAAATCACTCAGTGATCAGCAAAGGCCTGTTTTAATTAATTTAAGCCAGGATAAGAGCATGAATTATGCATGGATTAAAGTAAACACTGCTAATCCCGCTGCAACAATGAGTATGATCAAAAAAGCCTATATGCAAATAGAGCCGGGTGTTGAGTTCCAGGGTTCTTATGTAAATGAAAATATTGATCGTTTATACAAAGAAGAAAAGATGATGGCAAACATGTTTACTGTTGCAGCAGCAATTGCCATTATTCTTTCATGCATGGGTTTGTTTGGCATTGCTTCTATTATCACACGGCAGCGTGTAAAAGAGATCGGTGTACGAAAGGTATTAGGTGCTACTATAACCAACATTTTTACATTAATAAGTAAAGAATTTGTCAAACCTGTAATCATCGCATTTTTTATTGCAGTTCCAATTGGCTGGTGGGCAATGGATAGTTGGCTGCAGGATTATTCGCATCGGGTAAGTATTCATTGGTGGGTATTTGCTGTTGCGGGAATAACAGCTTTTACAATAACAATTTGTACTGTAAGCTTTCAATCAATCAAAGCAGCAATTGCAAATCCTGTGAAGAGTTTAAGAACGGAATAATCAATTTGATAATGAGACAATTTGAAAATTTGAAAATGAAAAGACCTACAACGTAAAACATAGAACTTAAAACTTACAACGTGTTCAAAAATTATTTCAAAACAGCATGGCGCAACATACAGCGCAATAAGGTAAACAGCTTTATAAATATTGCGGGTTTATCTATCGGGATGGCTTGTGTTATTTTAATTGTAATGTATGTGCAGGATGAAGTACGCTTTGATAAATTTTTTAAAGATGCCGACCACATTTTCCAGGTGAACATGACAACCATGAGTAATGGGGTAGAATCTACAACAGGTGGGAATACGGCGCCTAAAGTTGGACCAACACTTGTTAATTCTTATCCCGAAATAGAAAGCTGTGTGAGAATTTACCGGCCAGGTGACGTGATGGTGCGTTATGAAGAAAATGCAAAGACGGAAAATTATTTTACCGAAAAGCGCGTGATGGCAGTTGACTCAAATTTTTTGCAGGTGTTTAACTATAACATTCTGAAGGGAAATGCTGCAACCTGTTTACAAAAACCAAACGCTGTTGTTATAACAGAAGTTACTGCAAAAAAATATTTTGGCAACACCAATGCAATTGGAAAACTATTATTGTTTGATACAGACCGCAAACCTTTTATTGTAACTGCGGTACTCAAAGATATTCCTGCACAATCTTCTTTTCAGTTTGATATGCTGGCACCAATAAATGCTTATGCAGAAGTGAAAAAAAGAAGCTGGAACTGGTTTTGGCTGCAGGTGAATACCTATGTAAAGCTTCGCAGTAATGTTGGTGTTGATAAAGCATCCATTGCACGGCTCGAAGCAAAGTTTCCTGCAATGGTAAAAGAGCATGCTTTTCAAAGTGAATACGGTCAAACGTATGAAGAGTTTGTAAAAATGGGCGGCAAGCTTGAATATAGTTTAATGCCTTTTACCAAAGTTCATTTATATGCAAATCCTATGAACGTTCCGGCACGCTTAACAACGTTAAGTGATATAAAGTATGTATATATTTTTTCTGTGATTGCATTGTTTATTATCATTCTTGCCTGCGTAAATTTTATGAATCTTTCCACAGCTCAATCTGCAACAAGAGCAAAGGAAGTAGGAATACGCAAAGTGTTGGGTTCAGTAAAATCGCAATTGATAAAACAATTTCTTACAGAAGCAATGTTATACAGTTTAATTGCAACAGTAATTGCGTTTGTGTTGGTGCTGCTCACAATAAAACCTTTTAATGATGTTGCAGGAAAAGCGCTGACGTTCGGCTCAATATTCAGCGGTTATATCTGGTTATTTATATTGGCCTTAAGTTTACTCAGCGGCTTACTTGCAGGTTTGTATCCTGCATTTTATTTAACTTCTTTTAATCCTGTAACAGTATTAAAAGGCTTAAAGCTTTTTAAAAATAGCCTGGGCAATCTTTTTATACGCAATGGTTTGGTGGTGTTGCAATTCACCATTTCAATCGCACTTATTGTTTGCACCATTATCGTGTTTCAGCAATTAAAATATACACAGCATAAAGACCTTGGTTTAAACAAGGAAAATGTGGTTGTAATAGCCAATACAAAACGTTTGGGAAATAATGAAGAAGCATTCAGGCAGGAACTTATAAAACAGCCTGGTGTAATTGATGCATCCGTTTCAAGCAGCATTCCAACAAAATCAAATTTTGGCGATGATTATGTACCTGAGCCAACAGAAAAAGATAAGCCTTTAATGAAAGAAGTTGGCCTTTCTTCTTTTATGGTTGATGAAGAATTTATTCCAACATTGAAGATGAAAGTTTTGCAGGGAAGAAATTTTTCAAAAAATTTTAATGATTCCGCCTCAGTAATATTAAATGAAACCGCAGCAACAATGATAGGCTGGAAAAATGCTGTTGGAAAATATCTTTCTTATCCCGGCAACGATCAGCGCTTTAAAGTAATTGCAGTAGTGAAAGATTTTAATGTGGCATCATTAAAACAAACGGTTGAACCGTTTGCATTGTTTAATAATTCATCTCATACATACAGCCTCAATTCATCTTACATTTCAGTAAGGTTGCGACCCGGAAATTTGAATGACTATATTCATCAGCTTGAAAACAAATGGAAAAGCTTTACACCAAATACACCTTTTGATTATAGTTTCTTAGACAATGAGTTTGATGCTTTATATCGCTCCGAACAACGTATGGGCGCAGTGTTTGGCATCTTTACTTTTCTTTCCATTTTTGTTGCATGCCTCGGCTTGTTTGGTTTATCTGTTTATACAGCAGAACGGCGTAAAAAAGAAATTGGTGTTAGAAAAGTTTTAGGTGCATCTGTGCAAAGCGTTGTTGCACTTTTATCAAAAGAATTTTTAAAACTTGTTTTATTATCAGCTGTAGTTGCATTTCCGGCAGCATGGTTTTTTATGAATAAATGGCTGGAAGACTTTGCATATCGCATATCAATTGGTTGGGCTGCGTTTGTTGTAGCTGGTTTTGCAGCATTGCTTATAGCATTGTTTACAATAAGTTTCCAGGCAATAAAAGCAGCAATTGCAAACCCTGTTGAGTCATTGCGAATGGAATAAGCAACATGAAATCCCACTCGTTGCGGATAAGAGTTTAAGAACAGAATAATTTATCAGCTAACAGCTAATGGCCGATAGCTATTACCCAAAATACATTTTATGCTACAAAATTTTTTAAAAATTGCTTTCAGAAATATCACAAGGCATAAAGGTTTCGCATTCATTAATATTGCCGGTTTAACGTTGGGTTTAACTGCTTGCATTTTAATTGGATTGTTTGTATGGGACGAACATCAGTATGATAAATTTCTTCCGAACGGCGACCAGGTTTATCGTGTATATGATGAATATACAAATAGTGAAGGAACACAAATGATGGCTGTTACGCCGCCGATGTTTGCAAGCACGTTAGATAAGGATTTTCCTGAAGTAGAAAAAACTGCACGTGTAATGATGATGGCTGAATACAAAACGCTTTTTGAAGCAGGTAAAAATAAATTGTATGAGCAGAGCGGTTACTTTGTTGATTCTACTTTCTTCGACGTTTTTCCTTTAACCTTTAAGTATGGCAGTTCAGTTAAAGCATTAGACGATCCTAATGCTATTGTTATCTCGCAGGAAATGGCAGAGCGTTTTTTTGGAAGTGACGATCCTGTTGGCAAACAAATTTTAAAAGACAAAACACCTTACCTGGTAAAAGGAGTTTTTGAAAAAGATCCAAAATTTCATTTGCAGTTTAATTATTTAATTTCTTTATCTGCAATGCAAATACCGGGGGAACGCATGCAAAGCTGGAGTTGGCACCAGTTTGTAACGTATGCAAAACTTAAGAAAGGCGTTGATGTTAATACACTGGAATCAAAATTTCAAAATTATGTAAAGCTAAACGCAAACTCTTTAACCAATGATGCTGCTACTTCGTTAGATAAACCTCTGTTTCAGCCTTTAAAACGCATTCATTTATACTCTGCCGATTTTAAGTTTGACCTCGCACAAAGAGGCAATATAATTTATGTGAACGCACTTACCATTATTGCAATTTTTATATTATTGATAGCATGTTTCAACTTTATAAATCTTGCTACAGCAAAATCACTGCAAAGAGCAAAAGAAGTTGGAGTACGTAAAAGTGTTGGCGCCGGCAGAACGCAGTTAATGGTTCAATTTATCGGCGAAACGGTGTTAATGACTTTTATTAGTATTCTTCTTTCCTTTTGTCTTGCCATGTTTTTGTTACCATGGCTGAATGATTTTACAAACAAGGATATTTCATTCAGCGTATTTGCCAATCCGGTTGTATGGATGTTATTGCTTGCATTAACATTAGTTGTTGGAGTGATCGCCGGTTTCTATCCGGCGCTTGTATTATCCGGTTTTAAACCAGTAAAAGTTTTGAAAGGCAATATATCGGCTGATGAAACGCCGGGAAAAATTCCATGGCTGAGGCATGGACTGGTAATAACACAATTTGCGTTATCTGTTCTATTAATTATTAGTGCGATTGTAGTTTTTAAACAGGTAGATTACCTGCACAATAAAGATCTTGGTTTCAATAAAGAACAAATCATGTTCTTTCCTATGCGTGGTGACAATATGTTTAATAAGGCAGATGCATTTAAAAATGAATTACTGAAAGTTCCCGGGGTTTCTTATGTTTCCATTGGTTATGGCTTTCCGGGAGATGCAGTTGCAGGCGATGAAATTATTGTATCGCATAATGGCAGGCAAACAACTCAATCCGCCACACAAATAACCGCAGATTATGATTATGTAAAAACACTTGGCTTGCACGTAATTGCCGGGAGAGATTTTTCAAAAGAAATGAAAACCGATAAAGACCATGCATGGATAATTAATGAAACTGCAGTTAGGCAATTAGGTTTTCAAACACCTCAAAAAGCGCTCGGGCAAGATTTGTACTGGCATCCATGGGGTGCATCGAATCCTGATTCTCTTAAAACAGGAAAAATTATTGGTGTTGTAAAAGATTTCAATTATAAAAGTTTATATGATAAAGTTGAAACAACAGTAATACAGATCTTTCCTGATGCTGCATGGAAAGTGGCTGTAAAAATTAAAGCTGCCGGCATTGGAAATTCAATCAATGGTGTGAAAAATGCATGGAACAAATTCACGCCGGAATATCCTATCGAATACAAATTTCTTGATGAAAATTTTGAACAGATGTATACAGCAGAGGATAAATTAAGATCACTGCTTTTGATATTTACCTGTATCGCAATATTCATAGGATGCCTTGGCTTGTTTGGGCTTGCTGCATATACCGCGGAACGAAGAAAAAAAGAAGTAGGCATACGAAAAGTTTTAGGTGCCAGCACACAGAATGTTGTAATGCTGTTATCAAAAGACTTTATAGCACTTGTTGTGATCTCGTTATTCATTGCATCACCAATTGCGTGGATCTTTATGAATAAATGGCTGCAGGATTTTGCTTATCGCATACATATTAATTGGTGGGTGTTTGCCGTTGCCGCCATTGCCTCATTAAGTATTGCATTTATAACAGTAAGCTTCCAGGCAATAAAAGCCGCAATAGCAAATCCTGTAAAGAGTTTAAGAACGGAATAATTATAAATAATATAAAGCAACCAACTCACTGCGGAATCCAGGATAATGTTCATCGCCGTACAGGCTGGTTGTTCGTTTCCGAACAGTTTTCAAATCATTATTGTTATAAAAGCCTTATTAGCAGAGGCTTTTAGCATGGCATAAGTGTTGGTCAATTTTTAGAATTAATTCAGGAGGCTTATATTATGCTTAGAAACTTTTTTAAAATAGTTGCGCGCAATTTAATGCGTTATAAAGCATATACGCTTATTAATATTATAGGAATGAGCATTGGCATTGCTGCAATGGTTTGGGGTTATCAAACTTACCGGTTTGCTTTTAGCTATGATAATTTTCATCCTGACAGAGATAATGTTTATCGTGCATTAACAAAGAAAGATGGTGCCGATGATATTAAAGGTATATTTCCTTTAGCTGCTGTTCAGGCTGCAAAAAATCAGTTTGCAGGAATAAAGGAAACTGTAAGACTTGATAGCAGGGGCATGAATATAAAATCCGGGAAAGGCGAAACATTCGCAGAGGAGGTTCATTTCACAGACCCTGAATTTTTTGATTTTTTCAATTTTCCATTGCTTGCAGGTAATAATAATTTGAATGATCAAAGCGGTGTATTAATAACAGAAAAAACGGCAAAAAAATATTTCGGAAATGAAAATGCAGTTGGTAAAACATTAATTTTTTATGCAGGAGAATCTTATGCCAGGCCACTTACAATAAAAGGCATACTGAAAGACCTGCCGGTAAATTCAACCATTCAATTTTCATTTCTCACAAATTTTGATAACCAGTTAAAACCAGATGGAACTAAAATAGCTCCTGATGACTGGTCATGGTTTGTTGGTGCAGCATTTTTTAAAATACCAAACCCTGCTGAAGTATCTTCTATAGCTGCAGGCATGAATAAATATTTGCCGCTTCAGAACAATGCGAGGGAAGATTGGAAAGCGTCCGGGTTTAAATTAATAACACTCAAAGAAAATGCATTACAATTTGATACTATCGGGTCTAATGCACTTTTTCAAAGACCGGATAATGCTGCCGCGTTTGGTCCTTTTATTTTTGCATTTCTTCTTTTTCTTTCTGCCTGTTTAAACTTTTCAAATACTACAGTTGCACGTTCCAATTCGCGGTTAAAAGAAATAGGCATGCGCAAAGTAATGGGTAGTACATACAGCCAGTTAATTCTGCAAATGCTTTTAGAATGCGCCAGTATTGTTTTATTTGCAATTGCATTATCCGTGTTGCTTAACACCTTGTGGTTGCCTGCTTTTAATAAAATGTTTGTGTTTGTTGATATAAAGGCAAATTATTTTCATGATGCTAATCTCCTTGCATTTTTAGCGCTTATGCTTGTTGGCAGCACTTTATTAGCCGGAGCATATCCTGCATTTTATATCAGCCGTTTTAATCCTTCGTCTATATTCCGCGGCAGCGTAAAATTCGGCGGCTCTAATTTGTTTTCAAGGTTGATGTTGGGTTTGCAAATATCAATCTCCATTATTACAGTTGTTGCAGGTATTGCTTTTGCGAGGAATGCAGAATTTCAGCGCACGTATGATTTTGGGTATAACCTTGAAAACATGATGGGCGTTTTAGTGGATAATCAAAACACGTTTGATGTATTGAAGAATGAAATGAAAAATGTTCCGCAGGTAACAGCACTTACGGGAACAGAAAGTCACATTGGTTTTGGTTACAGGAAGATGGTTGGTGAAGCAGAAGGAATAAAAAAAGAGACCAATTATTTTGAAGTAGGAATAGATTATACAAAGACGATGAACTTAAAAATCATTGCCGGCAGAACGTTTGATCCTGCAATGGAATCAGATTATAAAAACTCAATTTTAATTACGCAAAAACTGGCTGGCATGTATGGATGGAAAGATGCCCAGGCATTAGGCAAACAAATACATATTGATACGGCAGCATATTCTGTTATCGGCGTATTAAAAGATTTTCATTCCAGCAATCTTTTTGATCCGCTTGAACCTGTTATAATGAAACCTGTAAAAGCAGATAAGTTTCAATATTTAATTATACAGGCTAAACCGGAAAATTTAACCAGTGTATATGAGAAAACGAAAGCCACATGGGAAAGGCTTTTTCCACTAAAACCCTTCAGTGGTTTTTATCAAAATGAAGTCACTGCAGAATCTTATCGCGTAACCACAAGCATCGCAAAAATATTTTCATGGTTTGCGATTATTTCTATCTTACTTACTGCTACAGGTTTATTTGCACTTGTATCACTTACTATGCTTAAAAAAATGAAAGAAGTAGCACTCAGGCGCGTAGTAGGCGCAGCGCCGGGTGATATTCTTTTATTAATCAATAAAGGATATTTCTGGATATTTCTCATCTCTTCTCTTTTAGGATGTTATGCCGGATGGACTTTAACCAAATCAATGTTGGACTCAATTTTTAAAGTGCATGTTGGTATTGAGAGTTCAACATTATTCATATCAGTTGCTGTGCTGTTCTTAATAACGGCATGTATAACGGGAATAAAAGTATGGCAGGCAATAAAAACAAACCCGGTTAAATTGTTAAGAACGGAGTAATCTGGAATCCGGATTTGGGTTGATTAAAAGATTAACAGGATTGAATAAAAATAAATCAGACATCTAAAATTCTACATCAGAAATCATCTTGTATGTTTAAAAATTATTTTAAAACTGCATGGCGCAACATTAAAAAGAACAAAGTTTTTTTTGCGCTCAATTTTATTGGCTTGTACATAAGCGTTGTTGTTTGTTTATTGATTGGCTTGATTATACTGCATGAAACAAGCTTTGACAAATCAACGAACAATAACCTAAGCATTTACAGGATTGTAAAAAGCAACATTATATCAACAGGTAAAACATACGGTCCCGTAACACCATATCCTCTTGCAACTGCACTGCGCGTTGCAATGCCTGGTGAAAAACTTATTTCGCAAATTCATTTTCAAAAGGATGATGTAATTTCTTTTGATAATAAAAAGTTTAAAGAACAAAATATAGTTTTTGCAGATTCTGTTTTTCCTAAACTATTTTCTTTAACTGTACAACAAGGCAGCATTCAAAGGACTTTGGCTGAACCTGGTTTTACCATTCTTACTGAAACAACTGCACATAAATATTTTGGCAATGAAAATGCAATTGGTAAGCGCATAAAAATCGCAAACCTCGTTGACCTGCAGGTTGCTGCTGTAATTGCAGATGCACCTGCAAACTCGCATCTGCCTTACAATATGCTCATTTCTTATGCTTCATTAAAGCCTGAATTTATCGGTGGCTTTACGCTTGACCAATGGGGCTTAAACTCAGCGGGATTTACATACATCGCATTATCAAATCAAAACAAAATACAGCAGGTGCAAACAGCGCTTGCTTCTATTGCCAATGAACATCTTAATAATAAAAATGACGGAACTAAAACAATATTTAATCTGCAACCTTTGCCTGATATTCACTACAACCAGTTATACGCCGGAAGCAACCCATCTTATACAATCAGCTACAGCTACCTGTATTTAATCGGCGCTATTGGCTTGTTTCTTATTTTGGCTGCCTGTATTAATTACACCAATCTTTCAACGGCGCTTGCAATAAAAAAATCAAAAGAAGTTGGTGTAAGAAAAACAATGGGCGCAACCCGCAACCATCTTATCAAACAGTTTTTATCAGAAACTTTTTTACTTACAGCTTTTGTTTTTATTGCAGCAGCTTTATCGGTTGGCCTGTTTCTTCCGCCATTAAATAATTTTCTTGACAAAAATATTCCGGTTAACTGGCTGCATGTAAACAGAGCATTTTTGTTAATTGCGTTATGGATTTCCGTTTCATTGCTTTCAGGTTTATATCCTGCGTTTGTTTTATCAAACTTTAATCCCATTACTGCTTTAAAAAATAAAACGGTAACGCCAAAAGCATCTGTAATTACATTAAGAAGGGGATTGGTGATATTCCAGTTTTTAACGGCGCAGATTTTAACTATCAGTGCAATAGTAGTGGCGAAACAAATGAATTTTATACAGTCGCAGCCTTTGGGTTTTAGTAAGAATAATGTTGTTGATATAAGCCTTCCTGAAAACAAACCTGAGCAATTAAAATTGCTGAATGATAAATTATCAAATATACCTGGCGTAAGCAGTGTTAGTTTGTCATTGGGTGCGCCTGTAACGGATAACAATGCTTCTACAAGTTTCAACCGCAAAGAAAAATATACTTCAGAAAAAATTGATGTTGAAGTGAAGGCTGCAGACAAAAATTATTTAAAAACATACGGCTTGCAATTAACAGCAGGAAGATGGTTTGATGAAAACGATGAACGCAATGTCGATAATTCTATTCCTGATTCTTTAAAGCGTTATGCATTTGTTTTAAATCAAACGGCATTAAAAGCACTTGGTTTTTCATCTGCGCAGGATGCATTGGGTAAGTATGTAACTTTTGGCATGAATGATATTTCAGCGCCTGTTATTGGTGTAGTGAAAGATTATA
>JABDGW010000058.1:19152-19317 GCA_013285855.1 Bacteroidota bacterium | reverse complement strand
GAATTCAGCCTGCATATTTATGCCTGCAGAAAAATCAGTAAGCACATTATTTTTTTCATTGGATTTTCCTATTGCAGCATCAACGTAAGGATCAAGTGTAAATACGCTGTTTGTACCAACGCTTCTTATAAAATTTGTATTGGTGATGCTGTTTTTTAAAGAATT
>JABDGW010000058.1:0-19142 GCA_013285855.1 Bacteroidota bacterium | reverse complement strand
CTCAATCCAAAAACACTGTCTTGCAATTGCGATTTATGAATAATATTTAATCTTTCAAACTCAAGCCAATTTTGAGATTTGAAACCTGTAAATACGGACGAATCTGCATCTAACAATAATTCGCTAAACCTGTTTTGCACAACCTGGTTTAATGGAATCTGTTGTGCATGCATTACACCGGCAGCAAATAAAAATGCAGCTAAAAAAAATGTTTGTATGTAATGAAATTTTTTCAAAACATTGTATTTAAAAATCATAAATAAGCTTACGGAAAGTAAAACGAACACCTATATAAACATACATGTCAGTATAATTATTCAGCTTGTTTTTTTCATTCCTGTAAACTGCACCTGTTTCAATTCTTAAGTTTGTTTTCCGGTTAAGTATATAAGCAATTTTTGCATCGCCATAATACAATTTGGTAAGTAATCCCTGGTCAGTTGAAACATTATCTTCATTGCTGTGTGTATATAAAGGCTTAAAAATATCGTGACCGAAATTTTCTGCAGCAGATGTATCATCACCATATCTTGCAGCCATTGCCTCTAATCTAAACCACCATCTTTTATAATTATAATCAGCTACAAAAATTCCTTCTTTAAAATTTGCGCCAAGCGGGTGAGCAAGTGATTCGCCATTATGTGCATATACTGTTGTAATAGTATCTGAAGCATAACTGTAAGGCCGCACTGTATTAAACTCAGCCTGCGCACTTAGCCCGTCAACTTTAAATAAATTTCCTGCACGAATACCTATTTGATAACCATAGCGTTTTTCCCAGTCTGCACTGCCTGTATTGTCCAGCATAAACTGCGCATATACATCAACAGTTGGAATAATAGTATACTTTAAATTCAACCCATAAATATCATTATTCTTTAAGCCAGAAGGCGCGTTGCCACTATGTAAAAAAATTACAGGACTAAAATGTGTTAACCCGAAATCTTTCTGATGATCTGTGTTTTCAATTGAAGAGATGACTGCATTAAAAATTCCTATATTAAAATTTTTGGTTGCATGCCAATCGAGCAAATATGTTTGTCCCCATTTTCTTGGATAACCTTCAGCGTATGTATGCGATTGCTGATCTGTTATATACTGGGAATACATTACAGAATACTGCACGCTTCCCAAATTTATTGAAGTGCGGAAATAAGGATAAGGCGTATTATAATCACTCAATAATAAAGAGCGGTACCCATCACCTATAAAATTGGTTCCATAACCAAGATTAAACAACAAATATTTGTTTGGCGTATAAATAAGTTTGGCTGATGAATAGCTGTAATCAAAACCTTTGGATTTTAAATTCTTAAAGCTATTTTGATAAGGGATAACACCGGTCTTTCTTATAAGGCTATCAACATAACCTGGAAAGCTCGCCTGGTTCTCATAAAAATCTGTTTGAAAATAAAATTTATTACCAACGTTTCCACTCACATCATATCCACGGGTATTTGTATAAACGAATTTTGAATTCTCTGAGCCACCCTGGTTGATTAATGATTTTGTGGGCACTGCACGTTTTGTACCGCCTGCAATTTCATCAAACAAAATGTCTCCGAAAATATTAAATCCGGGTTGCTGTACCTGTAATAAATGTTCTTCAAAAAATTTACGGTATACCCATGTGCGGTTGCTTTTTTGGTATGTTGAATCTGTATATAAAACAGGCTTCCATGCAGTGTGCGGAAAAGTATCGCTGTTATATAAAACAGATTGTTGTGTAAAACTATTTGTTACCTGCAACACAGGTGCTTGTGCGTTTACATGCGAAGCAATTAATATGGTTAATATGAAATAAAATAAAAAGCGCAGGTTCAGTGTAAAGGTATATTGTTTACAACTCATCTAAAATGGCTGGTTTGCTAAAAGTAAAAATAGTATAAAATATCATGATGAACATAAGCAATAACAAAGATGTAAAACTTCTTTATACAATTTGTTCAGAATAAAAAATAATTATGCACTCTTATTTAATTGCGGCGCCAAAATAAACAAACGTCAAAGGTTGATTGCCTGTTACTTTTAAAGCATGAAGTGTGTTTGCCGGAATTCTCAAAAAACATTCTGGCTTAATAATATATACAACATCATTTACAGTGTATTCCCCTTCACCATCAATAAAATAAAAACATTCTTCCATTGTTGGATGTAAATGCGCTGCACATTCTTCACCAGGTAAAAATTTACCAAATGCAAATTGAGTAATTGCAGTTGCAGTATCTCCCTGTTTTAAAAAAACAAATTTCTCTCCTTGTTTGTGTGCAGTAGCAACAGGTATTATATCATCAAGCGACTGACAAAGTTTTTGATTCAAGCTTTTGTTTTTTTTCTATTTGATCAACTATCCAGTTATACGTTTCTTCAACACCAATTTTAAGCGGTTGCGAAGGCGCCCAGCTCAATTTTTCCTTTATTAGGGTATTGTCAGAATTTCTGCCTCTAACGCCGGTTGGGCCTTTAATATTTTTTATTGATATTGATTTGCCTGAAATACCTATCACCATTTTTGCGAAATCATTTATGGAGATCATTTCTTCAGAACCAATATTTACAGGGCCCATAAAATCACTTTCCATCAACCTTCTTATACCATCAACACATTCATGCACTATGAGAAAAGAACGTGTTTGTTTACCATCGCCCCAAATCTCAATTTCGCCGCCATCAGGTACTAATGCAACCTTTCTGCAAACTGCTGCAGGTGCTTTTTCGCGGCCACCTTCCCATGTGCCGAGCGGGCCGAAAATATTATGAAAACGGGCAACACGCACTTCAATACCATGATTGCGCTGATAAGTTAAATATAATCTTTCGCTGAATAGTTTTTCCCATCCATATTCACTGTCCGGTGCAGCAGGATAAGCAGAATCTTCAGAACATTTTGGATTGTCAGGATCAAGCTGGTTATATTCAGGATACATACATGCAGAAGAAGAATAAAATATCTTTTTTATACCTTTTTTCTTTGCTTCTTCCAGCACATTTAAATTTATTAAAGCGCTGTTGTGCATAATGGCTGCGTCATTCTCGCCGGTAAACACAAAACCTGCGCCGCCCATATCTGCTGCCAATTGATAAATTTCATCTATATCATCAGAAACTACTTCACTTACCAGGCCAGCATCGCGCAGATCACCAACTATAAATTCATCTGCATTACCATTGCCATATTCATTTTCTTTTAGGTCAACACCACGAACCCAATAACCTTCTTCTTTTAAACGGTTAACAAGATGACCGCCGATAAAACCTCCGGCGCCGCATACGAGTGCTTTTTTTTGCATAAATTATACTTGATTTTTTATAAATAGTTTTTTATAAATACGTAAATATTTTTTTAAAGAGGCTGCTGCTGCCCGTAACGAAACATAAATACTGCTAATTGAAAAGCTTTGAAATATCTTGGCACATATAATTTAGGATTTTCTATGCAGCGGAACAGCCATCCTAAAAACAATTTGTCTCCCCAGGTTGGAATGCTTGCCTGCTGACCGGTTAAAAATGCAATAGCTGCACCTGTGCAAATTATTGCAGGTTTATAACTTAAATGTGCTTTTAAATAAGCACCCAGTTTTTCCTGTGTGCCACCCCCTAAATTAATAATAATATATTTTGGTTTTTTTTGTTCGATGATATTAAGTAGCGCTATATCTTCTACCTTATCTTTTTTATACATTGGCGCTATATAAGATACCTCGCCGGACAAATCAAAACCTGCCTGCCTGAGGTAATTTACATTATGCTGCGCCTCATTTGCCCTGGGATCAACCAGCAATAAATCTGAAGTGCTTTTTACTTCTTTATCGTTAAAAAAATTAATGAGAAATTCAAGGCCTGAAATTCTTTTTATTTTTTTGCGGTGCAGCATATTCCACAGAAGCGCCATGTATCCGCTGTCTGGTATTACCACATCTGCCGAAAGTAAAGCATTATAATAATCGGGATCTTTTTTTATATTGATAAGCGCAGGTGCCGCCGGTACAACCAGCAGGCCGCCGTTCTTTAAAATATCAACCACATCTGCTGCTGAACCATTTATAAAATCAATTCCCAGAATCTTAAGTGTAGCATGGTTTTTCATAAGCGTAAAAATACACGTGTGATGAATTACAAATAAACGAATAATGTATAATAGAATTATTGTTCACAACACATTAATTATCTCGCAGGATTATTTAAACCCTAAAATGCTCATTGTATTAAATCCTAAATGTTTTTTAACCAAATATACCGCCATTAAATTTGACATGGTTAATGCAATTGCGGAGGATATTGCAGAACCGTAGATGCCATATAAAGGCGTTAAAATAAAAGCCAGTATAATAGATATAATTGAATTTAAGATCCTTGAATTTCTTAAGGGCTTTTCATGGCCACTCATTATAAGAAGGTAAGCAACCGAACCAGTTGATACGCTTATAAACTGGCCAATAGTTAAAATACACAATGGGATAGCACCGCCTGTAAACCCTTTGCCAAATAAAGACATAACATAAGTAGGAAATATGCAGATAATTAAAGTAAGCGGCAGAGCCATCAATGTCATAAACCTTGTGGTATTGCGTGCATAGTTTTTTAATTTGGTTAGCTGACCTTCAGCATACATTGTAGAAAACCGTGGAGCACTTACATTATTTATTGCAGATAAAATAAATGAAATTAAAGTAGTTGTAGTTCTTGCCACTGCAAGCTGGGCAATTTCTGCGGGTGTGTTATAAATACCTGAAACAAATTGCCCCCCCCATAATACAACCTGGTTCATAGCGGTTATAATCCATATCTCCCTGCAACTCACCCATAATGCCTTCTTGTCAAAATCGGCTTGTTTTTCAACCTTTGGAGTTCTTGCTCTCCACCAGAAATAACAAATTGCGAAATTACAAATAGTTGCCACAAGGTATATGCCGCTGCCTTTTATACTGTCTAAAGGTTTTAAAACAAAAAACAATAAAATAAGAACGAATGGTGTAAGAATGCGTAAACCGGCAACAGATAAAACTACTTTTTTTATTCCCTGCAAAGCATTAGAGTAAATATTATAGCCCGCAAAAAAAGGCATTGATAAAGAAGTATAAAATAATGGCCACTGGAAAGCTTCTTTATGAAAGCAATAAATTGCTATTTGCTTTGAGAAAATACAAACAAGAGCAGTAACTACCAGTACCGGTATGTATGACCATTTTAAAACAGTGTGCATTACACCTTTAACGTTGCCCCATTCATTCCTTGAACTATACAAGCTTACAAATCTTAATACAGTAATATCAGCACCTACACGTGCGAATGTTGCGACTAAGGTTGTTACGGTAATAGCAAGAAAAACATACCCTGACTGTTCAATTTTCAGGTAGCGTGCTACTACAATATTCATAACAAAAGAAGCTATACCGCCAACAACTCTTGTGATGAGTGATAATAAAGAATGAATAACAAGTTCTTTATTTTCTTCTTTATTAGTGAGTGATTTGAATTTACTAATTATGCTTAACACGATGAATTTATTAATTATAACTTAACATAATTTAATTGCCCGACATCTTTAACTGAATATATAAGTAAGCTTTTTTGCTATAACTGCATTACTAAAATTATCAAGAAATTTTTTTCTTGCATTTATTGAAAAAGCACATAAAATTTCAGAATTACATAAATGCTGTATAGCATTTGCCAACTCTTTTGTATTTCTTTTTTCTACGAGTATTCCCAATTTTTGATCATCAACATATTCCGGTATTGAAGCATGAAATGTGCTGATAATAGCATTTCCTGCATTCATCGCTTCAATAATAGAAACAGGCTGTGCTTCCACAGGATAATAGGATGGAAGGCAAAATATATCTGACTGGATCAACAGTTCTTTAATTCGTACCCGATCCCTTATCGGTCCTATATATTCAATAACCGGGGCAAGTTCTTTACTATTTATTTCGGTAAAAAAATTATTCTTTTTATTATCAGAATCTATCCATTCCCCGATAAATCTTACTATAATTTCTTTTTTTACTTTTTCAGGCAAAAGTTTTATTGCCTCCACAAGATCCATGTAACCTTTGGTTAAAATAAAATTGGATAAATACGTAACTATATATTTTTGTTTGAATTTTATAAGCTGATGTTTTTTTTCAAATTCTTCATCCGACAATAAAACAGATTCATCGATTGGGTTAAATAAATATTCCCGTTTACATTCTGGTATATAATTCTTTAAATCCTCTGACAAATTTTTACTGGAGAAAACAAATTTGTCAATATTATTAACTAAAAATTTTCCGGCACTATATAAACGCCTTTCCGTGAAATTGTTTTTATAATTCGATCTATGAAGATGACAGATAATTGAATCAACATATTTTCTTGAAATTAAAAGCAGTAAACTGTCAGACAAACTGCCGAATACTGAAGATGATCCGGAAAAATATACGAACTGAAATTTTTCTTTTTTTAATTTTCTTCTTAATTGGATAAAGCATTTCAAAAGATGAAAAGCCTGGTTTGAGAAGTAAATTATTTTTCTAAAAACACTTTCTTTTTTTTCAATTACTCCTGATGAATTAATAATAGTTACATCAAAGCTATTTTCGAGTAAGGATAGTATGCTTTTTGAAATAACGTTTTCACCAACGTATGGAGGAGGAAGTTTGCCAAAAAAAAGAACTTTTTTAGCTTTCATAATAGTTGGTATAAATATTTTTATGCTTTTTAATTAAATTATTATAATAGGTTAAATCATTTTCATTAAAGTATTCATGCCATTGCCTTTCATCCCCCTTGCGCATAAACCTGTATCCTTCATTGTGAATGTTTTTATACTTTTTTGAACTTTGATCTAATTTTTTCATATTGGCAAAGCTTGCATTTTCAAAAGCTTTATGTAAAAGATTTTTTTCAAGATGTATATTCAATTTATACATTGCCTGAAGTAGAATTTCGTCACCTTTTTTTTTAAGGTCTTCATATTTAACGATTGCTGAAGCACGGTTTTGCCACGAAACCTGGTGAAGCATACATGCTTCCAAACCAAACCTTTTGTGCCTTATAAAAGCCTGAAAATTTTTATTAAAATTGAATCCCTGTGTATTTAAGGCATAATGAAAATAACTTACCATTACATCTCTTGGATCCCGGATAATCAGCAATGACCTGTTATTTTTAAAAAACAATTTATTATAGACAATATGTGATTTTATAAACCGCGGCAACACCTTATAATTCCAATTCTTTAAAAGATTATCTCTGCTTATCTCAGGAATGGTTTCGTCAAGGCTTTTAAAAGAAATATCTTTATTTAATTCACCGGCTTCAAAAAGTACGTTCAACAAAATAAATTTAACCCAGGTATTTCCTGATTTTGGAAAAGAAACCAGGAAAACATCCTCTTTTTTTATGCCCATTAAAGCTGTAGTTGAATAATAAGATTGGCTTATTCTTTTTAACAGTAGATTCATTCCATTTAAGCGTTAATATTATTCTCTGAAAAGTATTTTATAGAAACTTCTTCTTCTCTTTTTGAATAAAATTCATTCAATAGAAAACGAATTTCTTTTTCAAATGCAGAGGCTGATTTTTTTTCAGGAAATACCTGATGTAATTTATCAATCAAATAAAGTATGAACTTATTTTTTGGAAATGTCCGTTCAACCTTTATAAGAAACTTATTATTACTATTTTTTTTTGGCTGGGATTTAATGCAGGATGGAATAAACCCCTGCTCTACCCCCAAAAAAGAAAAAACAGTCTGTAAGGTTTTTACAGGCGATTTCTTTATATTTTCATAATGAAGAACAAGGATATTTTCTGCTTTAAAATAAGCATAATAATTTTTTAATAATTTTTTATATAACCCTCTATAAAGAACATCGTGATATCCATATTCCATAAGGTTATAATTTTTTTTATCAAAATCTATAATTGCTTTATTCAAACCAGCCTTAATATCTGCATGGGTTGCACTTATAGTTTTTTTTCTTTCAAACCATTTTAAAGCAGAAACCGCTCTGTCCACGGGATCACGTACATTTAATATAAATTTCAGATCAGGATTCAGATCAAAAAGCAATTTTGGAGATTCTTTATTTACAATATATTCTACTGAAACATCTCCCCTGATTTTTTTACCCGTACAATATTCAAATAACGACAAATACCAGGCAATACCTTTTTCTTTATATATCTGGCCGCCAATGTATTCTACCTCACGTTTATGCTTCGGCATACAAATTTGCGGGTGCTCCTTTAAACAATCATATAACCATGATGTAGCACATTTTTGACTACCTATAACAAGAAAATCGGGTATATTTTTTAGATTAGACATCTGATTTTAAAAATTTAATTCTGACTCTCACAATATCCTTATATAAACAATTTATACGCATATGCTTTTGCTTATATATAGCACCAGGTTTTGATTTACAGAAATATAAGATTGTGCCTTGTTAGTTTTTATAAAGGATTCCAATGTGACAAATCCCTTTTTGTTATTTGCTCAAGTGCTGCAATATCGTGTTTAAATACATGCCATAAAAACTGTCGGTCTTCTAATTTTAGTTGCGGCGGAACATGCACGGTATTTTGTTTTTTTTGATTAAAAAAGTTTTTAGCTGAAGGCGAAATTATTTTACCAATGTTGTTAGTAAAATTTTTCCCGAATACTTTCCTCACCAGCTTATATAATCTCCTATCCTTATATACGTTCTTTTCACGCCTTTCGGGTATTTGAAATGAATTATCAACTTCAATAAAAGCAAATATTTTTTTTAATGTGCTGTCAAAATCTTTTTTTAAATCATCCATAAAATAATAATAAAGCTGTTTTTGCCCAAACTGTGCTTGTAACCTTTTTATCATATCACCATACATGCCGGGCTGTAAATATATGCGGGGCCATTTTTCGCCTTTATTAATATTTTGTGTCCTTTCATTCCAGAGTTCGGCACCTTTGTTTCCTGCAAAATCCATAAAAGATAGTTGTTTATAATTTATTTCTACCGCTTCTCTAAAGCCTGCTCTTTCTGTACCTCTTGCCCATAACATTAGCCAATGAGAAAAAGCCCTTTCAATTGGGTTTC
Source organism: Bacteroidota bacterium (assembly GCA_013285855.1). GTDB lineage: Bacteria > Bacteroidota > Bacteroidia > Chitinophagales > Chitinophagaceae > Parafilimonas. The sequence goes on along the minus strand of JABDGW010000058.1, from coordinate 10,068 downwards.
TTATGCAAAGTATCAGCTTAATATCTGGATAATGGAATTTAATCCTGTCGCATGCAAACGGTAAAAAGCAATAAGCCGGTGTAGCTTCACCTATTGCTTTTGCTTTGCCTGCATTACTAAAATATTTTTCATAAAAAGGAATTCCTTTTTCGTAATCACGTGTAAAGAAATTGGTTTCTTTTATTGCCGGAACAAATATTTGAGGATGCTGGTCGAAATAAAAATGAAGAGATGTGGATGCGCACTTAGGCGGTCCGACAATTAAAAAATTTGGCGACATTCACAAATTATTTAAATGACGTAGTTTAATTGCCTCAATTCCTGCTCAAATAATTGATTGAGGTTGGCGATAGTTTCCGGTTTTAATTTCCTTATGTGATCTCCGGGTGTAATGTTGCGTATAAAATTTTTTTTATCTTCTTTATTTACTTTAAAAGAAGTTTTACTTACAATCTCCTGCAGTTTATCTTCGTTATCTTTCAGATCAAGAAAATCAGATATTTTTTTTAGCCAAGGGCCAAAATCAGTTACCATATCTTCATACTTTAAAAAAAGAACGTTTGGTTTGTGAAGAAAGTGCTCAATATAATCTGCATATTTTTTCTGAAAAGAAGGAGCCATTTCCAAAACAAATTCATCAATTGTATAGTCCTGATATTTTTTTCGCTTTTCAAAAAAAGCTTTTGTAGCTAACGGATGATTAAAAAGCGTTGAAAAATATTGTGATGTAAGCACATCTCTTGGGTCTCTTAACAAAAGCACTATTTTATATTTATCCAACCCAGGAAAATCGTAGTATGATCTGAACGCTCCATATACATACCCTTTCGGGTTTAATATATTCTTCATTTTTTCCGCATTCGTAAACAAAATATTTTGCTGCTGCGGAGAAAGAAGTCCTCCAAACTGTATTGGTTGAAGTTTTTTTTCAACCAGTTTGAAAATAGTGTTTTTTACAAAGGTAGAAGCACTTTTATGCACAGTAAAAAACAATATACTGGTATAGTTGGAATGATTACGGGTTTTTATGCCTCTTATCATTAAAAATTCCCTGCTGAAATATACCGGCCGTAAAAAAGATGCCAAGAATGTGTATGGCTTTTTTAATAAAGATTTATTATTGTTCTTTACAGTCTTTTCAAGTTTTTTTTGTGTTTGTTTAATATACTTATTGAGCATAGATTTTAGTAATTGGTTGCTGAGGACATTTTTATTTGTTTATAAACGGAATTAACTATTTGCGGTTTATCTCCTGAAAAAACCAGATTTGAATTGGGCGCTTTAATATTTGAAATTTTACATTCAGGTACATTAAATAAAGCAATATTACCTGAAGGAACGGAAACGTCAGAAAATTGAATACCTCTTGAGTTGTTTACAGTTACTGCATTCCCGTTGTGTTCCGATTGTTGATTAAAATGAACGCCGTTGAATGATATATTTTTATTTACGTTGGGTATATCTACTCCATTCACATTTATGTAAAACTGGATGTTCTTTACATTAAATGTTACGTTCTTAAAAGTTACATCATGTACATACACCTGTTCATTATCATCCCGTACTGATATTGCCCTTCCCTGGGCCATATCATATTGCGGAAGGTTTATTTCAACATCATGCACATTAATATTATGCGCGCCACCGGCTAACTGAAAAATATTTCCTAAAGACCAGGGCCCTGATACTTTTATGTTATAAAGCTCTATATCATGTGTTCCATCATTTAAGTAAACAAGGGCGGTGGTAGTATCGCGTATTTTGGTAGGTTTAAATATCCAGTTAATATCGTGCATTTTTGTATTGGAAGAACCATATCCGAAATCCACTAATTTCCATTGAGAATATATAGTAAGATTAGAGATTTCGCATCTGTTCCATAAATTGCCTCCAAAAGTGCCAACACCTTCAAGGGTGAGATGATCAAATTTGCTCTCAAAAGTACCTCCAAGACCTATTACATTATTTGGTTGTTTAGATGCGCTGTAAGGCGTATTTTTTATCATATTATAGTCTGCCTGTGAAAGCTTAAAATTATGCAAGTATATATTTCTTGAAATACGATCATACGCTTTAAATTGATCGTTATATGTTTTACTGGCACTGATTTCAATAATTACAGGTGAACCAGAATTTTTTTCGTTTTGCCCTGATAAGTCGTTTTGGTTTTTTTGAATTTGTTTTGCATACTTTTCCGCGTTTTCATTTTGCTTTTTTTGCTTCCCTTTTTTTGTTAACTCCCCGGTTTCTGATTCTTTTAAGGGCTGGGCATATAGCAGGTTAATGCTAAGCGGGTATTTTAAATAGACTGTATCACCGCTAATCTTTGTAATCTCGTTTATCTCAAACTGAGAGTACCTGGCTTTAAATTCAAGATTTTTTTTAAAAAAATAATCAGCGCCAAGTCCGATAAGATCTCCCGGTTTCCAACCAGAGCCTGCTTCATTATTTTTTGCTACTATAAATGTCTGCCCTTTTTTGGCATCCTGTATCTCACTAGTTGGAGCCCGTGTAATGCCATTAAAATTGGTGGAACCATAAGAAGTTGTAAAAAAAATAACTCCCCTGTAAAAGTCGCCACCAATTTCCGGATTAATATGTTTAATTTCTGATCTATCCCCATCGCCATAAATTTCAATATTATCAGGAAGCAAAATACCTATTCCATTATAGGCGTAAAAGGAAGTAGCTGCAGGTATATATAATTTTCCGCCGCCTTTACCGGCAATAAAGGCTATGGCTTTTACCAATGCTGCGCTATCATCTTTGTAATATGGCCTACCTTCTCCTTTTGCTCCATACCATTTTAAATTAACAGCTTCGTCTTTTGCAGTTATTCTTACCCAGTGCGCGTCTTTTGTGTCCAGTGCCGGAAAAATCATCCCGTCATCATTCTGTAATGCAGCATTATGTACCAATTCAAAACGGCCGCCCCTGTTTTTCTCTTCCACATCTATTACCCGTGCTGAGCCGTTATAACTAATTAATGCATTAATGTCTTTGACCGAACCGGCATTCTTTGTATTACTACCATCAACCGATTCTCCAGACAGAAGGTTCAGTGGCTTACTCTGGGTGCTGCATTGATAATTACAAAAGCAGGGCAAAAACAACACAAATTTTAATAGCTTTTTCATCTTATGAAATTTAAAACAACAAAATATTTGATAGTACGCGTATTGGTTAGCTGGTACTAAAAATTAGTTTACCGGATGTTGTTAAATTATTTTGAACTGGATAAGCCGGCCGTTCATTATTATTTAATTCTATCTGTTTTTTATAGTAATAGCCTAAAAACATTGCAAGGCAAAACCATTCCTGCATAGTTAACGTGCCGGCATTACCCGATTCCATCATACGTATAAGCGGGACAGCAATAAGGGCAGGCAGGGTAAAGCCATATTTAAATTTTGACAAAACTGGCAAGCTCTTCCATAACCAGAAAGGCATACTTAAATATACCACACAACTTATCAATAAACCAAACACGCCAGCCTGATAAGCCGAGCCTAAAACAAAATTATGCACCGCATGGCCATCAGAAAGCCTGGCACCAGAACCTTCGCCTATAAAAAAGTTGAAAAAGTTTTTTGTAAAATCGCTAATTGCTTCAGCATTTAACGCCCATCTTTCGTTATCAGAGATCTGTGACCCAAATCTTTCCTGAAACATTTCGGATGTTGCATCTAACTTTGTTGACAGCTGCGTCCAGAATATAACAATAAATAAAATAAATATCATCGCCCCCCCTGCAAACACTAATGCTTTTTTATAATTGCGGTTAATAATAATTTCACAACCCCAGAAAATCATATACCCGAAAATCCAGGCTATAATATTTGAACGGCTCAAGTTGGCAATTATAAGCGCCACAGAAATTGCCATGGCAACAATATTTATGAATTTGTATATTTTGCTGTTTAAATTATTCAGCGCGTATAAAGAAGTAAAATAAATAATAATGAAAGTGCCTGTTAGCTGGTTTAGCAGGTTGGCCTGCAGGTCTTCATCTGCATTACTACCTGAATTAAAAAGACTTTTGTAAACGTCTCTTTTTACTCCATCCAGATCACCTTTTAAGAAAAATCCTGAAAGATCCGAAATAAAATCTCCTTTGAACGTAAAAACGGCTATGCCTAAAAATAAAATTATTGAAGATATATTGGATATAGTAATAATACGGGGATGTGTTTCCAGATCAAAAAACAACATTATTCCGGCACCGTATAAAAGATATATAAAGAAATAAAAAAGATTTTTATAGATGTAAACATAAGCATTGGGCGATACGGTGCTGTTAAACCCTGTCGAAATAAAGTTTAGTATCATTAAAATCAAAAACATTGAAATAAAAACGCGCTGCTTACTTATAAATAAAATGAACGTTTCTCTATATTTTTTAAAGACGAATGCGATTAATAAAGGAATAAGGAATAAATGGAATATTTTAAATGCGGAATCTCCCACGCCTGCAAGAATTACCCAGCTTAAAGGCATAAAGAGTATATTAAGAAAATAGAAAAACCTGATATTTAATTTTAACCCAAAGCTCATGATACCAATTATAGATAATTAATTAATGCCAATATTTAATCGGCCTGCCCAAAACTTTTTCAATAAATTCTACATCGGGTAAAAAATCCTGATACAGTTGATTAAATACCTCTTCTTCCAAAGGCTCATATTTGAAAGGTTTTACATTTTTTTGAACTAACCTGGTTCTGAATTTTTTAAGCTTTTTAGAAATAAACCCAGGTAATATTGCGTCTAATTTTATGAACCGCACATACATCAATAAAAAAGCCAGTTTTTTATTTTTAGGTGTAACCTGTTCGTTAATTCTGTCGTTCACATTTACGGCGTTAGACTTTAACTGTAGGAATTTATACACTTCATCAAGATGCTTTTCCGGCGCATTATTAAATTCTTCCTGTATAAGGATATGAATTTGTTCCGGCTTGAAATATTGATAATACCGTTCAAGATTTTGCCTGTAATGACTTATTTTTTTATAATACCGATACCTCGGATGGTTTTCTTCAACCATTGTTTTGAAAGATGGAAATTCAAAGCCAAGTTTATACTCCTGCCAGTAATGCGAATAAAGCCGTTTAACCGGATTTCTGAGCATTAAAATAAGTTTTATGTCTGTATTATGATTATGAATCAGCGCAGGGGAATCTTCCGTTGCAAAATAAATGGTACTGGCTTCGCCTGTTAACTGGCCCTTTTTATAATCTTTAAAAAGAGAGGAATACCATTCATAACCTTTATTAAATGTCCCGCTCAACCTTGGCCCTTCACCGGTAATCTTTTTTTCCATGCTGCCCTTTACTTCTGTAAAAAACTTTGGCTCCTTATTTTCACTCATGCAAACATCAGGATGTTGATTAAGAAAATGCCATAATGCTGTTGTGCCGCATTTTGGAGCGCCGATAATAATGAAGCCAGGTATACAAGTTTTTACAGTCAAGATTATAAACTTTTCAAAACTATTTTACTGCAGGGCTAATAAAGAAGAATATAAACAGGTTACTTATATACTTGTTTTTTGCGGTTTGATGAACGCCTTTTATTTTTTATACCCTTCTTATTTTTTTCACCGTAAACATAACCATAGCCGTAACCGTAACCATAACCGTAGCCATAGCGGTAAGTACTGTTTTTCTTAACGTCATTTACAACCAAATATAATTTTTCCATGCGTGCTGTTTCCACCAGTTCGTTTATAAAATCTATACTGTTTTTATAACTGTATCCCTGGCGCATTACATACAGGCACGCATCCGCATATTTTGATAAAAGCTGTGCATCAGTTACAGCACCAATAGGTGCAGTATCTATAATAATTACATCAAACTGGCTTTTTATTTCTGAAAAGAATTCCGGCATTTTTTCACTCATTAATAATTCTGCAGGGTTAGGCGGTACAAGCCCGGAATTTAAAAAGAAAACATTTGGAGTCTCAGGAAGAACCTTAATATAATCCGATACAGGCTTATTGTCAATAATATAAGAAGTAAACCCGGTTTCATTAGGAAGCCCAAGCATTGCAGATAATTTTGGCTTCCGCAAATCCATTTCCATAAGCAACACCTTTTTGCCGCCGTATGCATAAACTGACGCCAAACTTGAACTAATAAAGGATTTTCCCTCTCCCGAAATGGTTGAAGTAATTAATACCACCGGGCACACTTTCTGTTTTGTAAGAAAATCCATATTTGTGCGAAAAACCCGGAATTGTTCGGCAACCGGTGTTCTGCCGCCTTCTTTCATATTAAGTATTCCTTCGCCATCATAATGCCCGATTTCGGCTATTATAGGTATTGAAGTTTGACCGGTTATATCCTCGCGGCTTATAATTCTATTGGATAATAATTGTTTCATAATAATCCAGCCGGTTGGAAATATAAATGAGAGCAAAATTGCTGCAAGGCCAATAAGTATTTTGTTTGGAAAATAAGGAAGATACTCTGATTTTGGCTGTTGAATAATGCTGGCGTTAGGAATGGTTGAAGCCCTGGTAATTGCTGTTTCTTCTTTTTTTTGCAGCAGGTAAAGATAAAGTGCCTGCTTTACATCTTTTTCCCGCGAAAGATCAACATACTCCCTTTCCTGAACCGGAACATTCTGTATTTCTCCTGCTATTTGCTTATTTTGCTGCTGAAGTTTATCCCTGCTTATTTCTAAAGCTTTCTCCTGGCTTTGCAGGCTCTTTATTAAATCAGACCTTACATTTCTGATTTGTGTATTTATGTTAGTAGAAATAGGGTTGTTTTCTTTTACAGTAAGTGAAAGCCTCTCACGCTGCAAAACCAATGCATTATATTGTTCCATCAATTGCAAAAAAGTTGGATCAGTAGTTAATAAGGCTGGCACCGGCCGGTTATTATTTTTTTCATCAGTAAGGTAGTTAATCATTGTGGTGATAACGTTTAACTGCACCTCAACTTCATTTAATTTTTGATAATAAGTTGAAGTATTTTGAACAAGCAACTGGGATTGCGCGCCAATATCAGCAAGATTATTATGTTGTTTAAAATGTTCAATATCTGTTTCAATACTTGAAAGGTCGCCTGAAACCAGGCCTATGCGGCTGTTTATAAATGCAATTGTGCTGTCTGATATTTCATTTTTTTCAGTCAGGTTTCTTGACATGTATTCATTAATCAGCTGGCCTATTACGGTTTCACCCTTTCTCGGCACGTTGGTATTATAATCAACCTGTACAACGGTGGTTTGATCATCCGGTATAGATATCAGCATGTTTTTTTGAATATCCACAATAACTGCAGCCACAGAGTTCACCGTAAACTTATACATGTTATCGGTGAATGGCATCCCCGTACGCAGAAGGCATATCTTACCTACAGGAGTTTTGATAGTATCACCAAAATTTGCAGTTCCTTTAAATGTATCATCAGTGGCCTCTATTGTAAATTTTGATGATCGGCCGCTATCAGGGAAATTCACTTCAAATTCTGTTAACAGTATAGAATCTGAAACAGGCGTAAAATCAATTTTAAAAGGAGCTTTATTAAAGATTTCTATATCCCTTATATCGCCTCTTTTATAATAGCTAATATTTAATTTTAAATAATTTACTGTTTTTTCAAGCAGATCTTCTGTTTGCAAAATTGCCATTTCATTATAAACATTGTTTTGCAGATCAAACATGCCGCTAAAATCCTGCAGCATATTGGTTTCAGCAAAAGAAGTAGAAGAAGATGAGCCGCTCTTACCGGAATTATCTTCAATCAACACCTGGGCATGCACTTTATATAAAGGCGTAGAATAGCGTACAAATAAAAAAGAAAGTATTAGAATAACAATAAAACTTATCAGGTAAAATTTCCATCGTGCCAGGAATCTTGTCAGCACTTTTTTGACGTCAAAGTCTTCTTCTTTTTTTGAAGGCCTCACTTGATTTATATCTGTCATAAACTGGTTTCTTTTTAAGTTTAGTTAGTTAGCAAGCTTATTTATAGAAACTATCACTACCGCGCACACTGCTGCTATAATTGCAAACATGCGATTTCTGTAAGCATCAGTTGCTGCAACTTTTTGCTTGTTAGGCTCTACATAAACTATATCGTTTGACTGCAGGAAAAAATAAGGCGAACTTATTATATCCTTATTATTAAGATTAAGGCGAATAAGTTTCTTATCGTTTAGTGTATCGCGTACCAGAAGAACATTTTCCCTCTGTCCGTAAATCGTCATATCACCGGCCATACCCAGGGCATCAAAAATATTAACCTTCTCGTTAGGAATTACGTAAGTAGAAGGCTTTAAAACTTCGCCGATAACAGTTATCTTAAAATTTGCATAGCGTACATTTACAATGGCATCATTAAAATATTTATTTACTTCTATAGAAAGCAAATCTTTGGCCTGTGCAGTTGTTAAGCCCGCAACATGTACTTTTCCTACAAACGGCACTTCTACATATCCGTCCTTATCTACCAAATAACCGCTCACTGGCTGAGTTGCCCCCGCAGCAGCACTACTGCCTAAAACAGGCATTGAAGTAGATGCATTATTGAGGCTGGAATTGCTGTTAAGCATATTGGTAACATCGTTATCTATAGTTTGAATTGTAATTGACAATATATCGTCTGTTTGAATAACAGGAGACCTAAAAGGTACAGTTTTAACCAGTAGTGGCTTTGCTGTATCCGCAAAATCCTGGAAATAAGAAACATTTTTATAAGTAGTACAGGAAACCAAACATGCAAAAAATACCGGAACTATAAGTACTGGAAAAGCACGAAGTTTAATATTCATCAAATAGTTTTTAAGTAGTGAATTTTCGGATTACAATAGCAATAAAATTTTGGAAAAGATTGCCAATGTTTTTTTATAAAAGTGCAAATATATAAGGAGGCAGCACACAATTTGCTGTTAATAAGCATTTTCTTCTCCTTTTAAAATATTCGTTAGGGTTAAAAACATAATTTTTATATCAAGCAGCGGGCTCCAGTTTTCCATATACCATATATCGTGTTCAACTCTGTTTTTCATTAGTTCAAGGTTTTTGATTTCTCCCCTGTAACCGTTTACCTGTGCCCAACCGGTTAAGCCGGGTTTCAGGTATAGCCTTACCATATAATGATTTATCTGGCCACTATATTGTTCTGTGTGCTGCAGCATGTGCGGTCGCGGGCCCACCACACTCATATCTCCCATAAATACATTTAAAAACTGGGGGAATTCATCCAGACTTGTTTTACGTAAAAAAGCGCCCACTTTTGTAATTCTCTTATCATCTTTGGTTGCCTGTATGGCATCAGATAAATTGTTAGTATACATGCTTCTAAACTTCAGGCACATAAAAGAGTTGTTTTCACGACCCGAACGCAATTGTTTAAAAAACACAGAACCTTTGCTTTCTATTTTAATCAGAAGGGCTACAAGAGGTATTAACCATGAAAGAATTAAAATGATAACTATAGAGCTTACAAATAAATCAAATATTCTTTTTATAATTTGTTTGTGTAAGCGTTTTAAAGGCTCTCTGTAACGTTGCAGTACCGGCAATCCTCCAATATAAGAAAGGTGATAAAAACCAGATGCAAGATCTTTTTGCGGCGCTATAAAATTTACGCGTATGCAATGCTTTTCAGCCTCTTCCGCAAGCACGCTTATATTATCACTTTCTTCATCTTCAGGCACAGAAATATAAAATTCATTTATATTGTTCTTTTTCGCAAACTCAAGATATTCCGATAAAACTTCGGCATCATTTGGGTTTGCAACAAGGCTTCCACGGTCAAGGTGGCTTATAAAATGGCTGTTGCTTTTTCTTTTTAATTTTTCTACAAGTTTATGCGCAGTATCATCATAACCAACCACCAATACCCTGCGTCTTTTCTTAAAAATTTTATGCAGAAAAACAGAGATAGGATTTGCAAACAGGTAAGCAATTGAAATTAAAATAGTCCATGCCAGGTATATAATAAATAATTCACGAAGCCCTACTTTGTAAAACAGGGAAAAAGTAATCATGAATATATATACACTGCACATCAATACTATGAGTGTTCTTTTTCTGCCTATCAGTAATCT
>JABDGW010000057.1:3074-20022 GCA_013285855.1 Bacteroidota bacterium | reverse complement strand
TAAAAACAGGTAGTTCAAATTCGTTACTCAATTTTTCTTTCCAGTTTTCAACAGGTTCTTTAATAATATTTTTTATTTTATTTCCTTCAGAATAACCAACCTGTGTAAAAGCCCAACCCGTGTTTATATGAATGCCGGGATTGACTAGAATTAATTTATAACCCTGGAGAGATAATTCAGCCGGTTCTAAAATTTCGCCCCGCTGTTGTGCAAAACATGGTTTATTAATGATGAAAAAAGGGCAATCACTTCCCAAGGCAAGTGCGTAATTCAATAATTGTTGCTGAGATAATTTTAAATTGAATTTATTATTCATCAGCTTTACCATGAAAGCGCCGTTGGCACTTCCGCCACCTAACCCTGCGCCTGCGGGAATGGTTTTGTGCAAATAGATTTTAACAGTCGGGAGTTGGGGAAAATTTTTTTTTAATAAATGATATGCTTTAACACAGAGATTGTTTTCAGCGTCACTTTCAATTTGTATTCCTGAAAGAAATAATTCGCAATCCTGTGCCGGATTGATGGATTGAATTATTTCAAGCACATCAAAAAAAGGTACCGGGTAAAAAACGGTTTCAATATTGTGATAACCATCTGGTCTTTTGCCGGGAATATATAAACCAAGATTTATTTTGCAGTTGGGAAAAACTATCAAAGTGAATAATTGTTGAAGCTTATTTACGTTTGTTTATCTCGTCTCTTATTTCAATAGCGCGTATATAATCTTCATGTTCCAAAACTTCGGTTAATAATTTTTGCAATTCTTCCAAACTCATCTTGCTTAAATCGCGATAAACTGAGGAGGCCGGATCCTGCACCGGTATCTCTGCCTTGCGTTGTTTGCCTTCGTCTTCCATTAAAATACCTGCATTTTCCAAAATGTTTTCATAAGTATAAATAGGGCAGCCAAATCGTACGGCAAGTGCCAGCGCATCGCTGGTCCGGCTGTCTATTTCAACTGTATCATGCTCATTCACGCATACAAGTTTTGAATAAAAAATGCCTTCCTGCAGGTCATTAATAATTATCTCCATCAACTCTACATTAAAGGCATACATAAAGTTTTTCATAAGATCGTGGGTAAGCGGGCGGCTGGGTTGCATTCGTTCCAGTGCTACAGCAATTGCCTGCGCCTCAAAACCGCCGATAACAATCGGCAAACGTCTTAATCCATTTACTTCTCCCAATACTACAGCATAAGAATGTGTTTGTGTTATGCTATGTGATAAGGCCACAATTTCTAATTCAATTTTCTTCATGAAAAATCCTTGCTTAAGCAACAAAAATAAAGATTTCAAAATTACTACTTAACCTTGCAGATATTACTGTATTAACTTAATTTAATTATTGAGGCAGCCAATACATATTATTATTGTAAAATAAAAAATCTTGTGCAAACCGCATGAATATTTTTATAACAGGAGCAACCGGGTATATTGGTAATAATCTTGCAAAAAAACTTGCAAATGAAGGAAACACAATTCATGCGTTGTGCCGTAATGTACATACTGAAGTATTACAACACCCTAATATAAAAATTTTTAGGGGCGATATTACAAACATTTCATCTGTACAAAAAGCGATAGAGAACTGCGGGCAGGTCTATCATTTGGCAGCGTATGCAAAAGTTTGGTCAAAAGATCCTTCTGTTTATTATAAGCTAAATGTTGAAGGTGCAAGAAATATTTTTGATGCGGCGCGAAATTCAGCAGTAAAAAAAATTGTATTTACATCAACAGGAGGAACGCTTGGCCCTTCTGCTAATAAACCTGTAACAGAAGGCGACAAAAGAATCGGCAAGCCGTTTACTGAATACGAAGTAAGTAAAACCGAAGCTGAAAATTTATGCCTTGAATATTGTAACAAGTATAATATGCATATCGTTACTGTAAATCCGCCCCGTGTATACGGGCCAGGAATTATAACAGAAAGCAATGCAGTTACAAGATTGATTAAATTATATATGGCTGGCAAATGGAAAATTATGCCGGGTGATGGAAAACGCACAGGCAGTTATGTATATATTGATGATGTAATAAAAGGCCACATACTTGCTATGCAAAACGGCAGGAAAGGAGAGCGGTATAATCTTGGCGGAGAAAATGCTTCGTACATTGAATTTTTTGATTTGCTTGCAAAGCTTACAGGCAAAAAAACACATTTAATAAAACTGCCGGTTTGGGCAATGATGCTTGCAGGAAATGCTTTGCAACTATATACCAAACTTACAGGCAAGCCTCCACTGCTAACACCGCCATGGATAAGAAAATATTATTACGACTGGAACGTGAGCAGTAAAAAAGCGCAAATTGAATTAGGTTATAGCTTTATACCACTTGAAACGGGTTTGCAAAAAACAATAGATTGGTTAACCAATAACGGGAAAATATGAAAATGTATACCCTGATAACCGGTGCAGGTGCAGGTATTGGAAAAGCATTGGCAATGGAATGTGCTTCAAGAAAAATGAATGTATTGCTTGTTGCTTTGGAAGGACCAGAACTTGAAACCACAATTACTGAAATCAAACTAAAATATAACGCAGAATGTCATGGTTTAGGAATTGATCTGAGCCACCCGGAATCCTTTTGCAAAGTGTATAAATGGGTAAAAGAAAACAACTTTAATATAAATATTCTCATCAATAATGTTGGTGTTGGTTCTAAAGGAGATTTTGACCATACAAAAACTTTTTTTTATGAAAAGCAACTGCAATTAAATATTCATACAACGACTATGCTTACTCATTTATTTTTAAATGATTTAAAAGCAAATGCTCCATCACACATAATGAATACAGGCAGCATGGGCGGATTTTTTATAATTCCGGGCAAAACAGTGTATGCTGCATCTAAAGCTTATGTTTATTTTTTCAGCAAATCATTACGGCTGGAATTAAAGCCGCACAATGTAATAGTTAGTGTGTTATGCCCCGGCGGAACAGACAGCAACGAGAACACGATTGCAATTAATAAAGAATTAAAAGGCATTGCCAAATATTCCATTTTAATGCCTGAGCGTGTTGCAAAAGAAGCAATTGATAAAATGCTTACAGGCAAAGCGAGGATTATTCCGGGAACGATCAACAAAATTTATTATCATATCAGCAGGATAATACCCGAATTTATACAACAGATTTTTGTATACTACGCCTTCAGGCACGTGGATAAACATAAATATTAACCGTTCTGAATTATACTGTAACTTTCTGTTGTAAACTGCTAATCATTATTTCAAAAAAAATCTTTATGAAAAAACTCATTACTGCATCGGCATGCATTTTAATTTTCGCTGCCTGTAATAAAACATCTACCCTTGATCAAATTAATACCAATGCGGTTGATAATGCAGCCGGAGTTCAGCTGCAAACACCGCAACAAATAACTGCATTTATAAAAAAAGTGCTGAACAGCAAGGAAGAATTTAACTGGAGCGATGCACCGGATATTACAGTATACAGTGCTGTTATGCATAGCAGTGATCACATGGTTTCTGTTGGTTATAAACCTGCAGATGAAAAAAATGTGGAACAGCGTTTAACCAAAATAAATATTCACGATAACAAATGGTCGGCAACAAAAATGCAGGTGATACAATTAATATTACAACAGGAAAGAGCTGTGCATCCGCAATTAAAAGCAGAAGATATTGAAGTATGGAAAGAAAATAAATTACCGGTTATTGATGTAAAGATTGATAACATCAACACCATAAAATTATTGCGCAATAGTAAACTGATCCGTTATGTAGAACCGATGGGTTATGAACCTGAAGATTTTGATAAGGCTTTATATAACCAGATGTCAACTGCTCTTGGTGCAGGTTGTGGCGGTTATGATGGCGAAACCAATTTGCAGGAAGGAGATGATTATAAAAATATTGCGCCGGGTGCAAAACAATCATGGAATTATATGTATCACAATATTCCGCAGGCATGGAAAATAAGCACCGGCGCAGGCATAAAAATAATGGTGATTGATACCGGCGTTAGTCCTGACCAGGATAATATGAACAGCCAGTTTAACCAGGGTTATTCATCAGGCAGAACTATCCAGAAAATCTTTACGTTGCCCGGCGCAACAAGTGCAGATGATAACTGTGGCCATGGTACTGCTATGAGTAGCACTGCAACTGCACCGCGCTGCATTGACGGTAATTCATGCGGTATTGCATATAACAGTAATCTTGTTGTTTGCAAAGCGGTAAATGATGTAATTATAAATAGCAGCGATGAAGTGAAAGGCGTTTCAGATGCTTATACGTATGCAGCAGATGACGCATCAATTAAAATTATAAGTATGAGTGTTGGCCGGCTTACTACTTCTTCACAAATAAAAGATGCCATACAATATGCTTATGATAAAGGCAAACTGATGTTTTGCGCAGGCGGAACTTCTACTGATTTTACCACCTGGATCGGCGTGATTTTTCCTGCAACATTGCCTACAGTAGAAGCTATAACCGGCGTGCAAAATGTAAGTCCTTTAAAGGCTTGCGGAGATTGCCATAAAGGCACTCAAATTGATTTTGTAATTGTAATGGAAAAAACCAGCGACAAACTAAACCCGCTTTGTAATGCTGTAAGCGGTGATGTGCCTTCAACAGTTGGCGGCTCTTCTGTTGCCACTTCAAGTTCTGCAGGCATTGCTGCGCTGGTGTGGAGTGCTCATTCAACTGAAACAAGAGAACAGATTGTGCAAAGGCTTACTACAACAGCAAGTTCATACCCAACCAAAAATAAAAATTTTGGTTACGGAAAATTGAATGCGCTGGCTGCGATAAATCAGTAATATTTTGTGGTGATACAGTAACAGTGGCTGTGTTTGCAAAATGGAGTTGCGTATATATGAGTTAGTGGCAACCTTAATCATCTGTCACAAATTAAATTACGACAAATTTGAATCTTAAATACATACTTCGCAACCCAATCCTAACATTTTTCTTATTGAGTGTATTTCAATGTTGTTGTCTCAGCTCAAAGAACACATCGCTTGGAAGTGACTATAAGTTAAGTGAGTACAGTTATAAAGAGACTGACATAATGTATTGTTTTGATAACTGTTGTAACTCAGGTTATACAGTTATACCCAACACAGTTATGGCTTACAATTTTGATGATAACTGGATTATAGCTAAAAATGATTCCAACTTTGATAATCACAGAAGCGACTTTGCTTATTGGATATTCAAAAAAAACTTTTCTTCAAGCAAAGAAAATATGTATGATAGCATTAAAGCTAATTTGATTGGTCCGCTGGACTCTGCAACATTCTATAAAATGCTTTCCAAGAGAAGTATACATCTTCAATTAATCAATTATTGAATAAAGGTAGCCGCTAACATTGTATTTGTAAAGTATGGCTGACAAGCCGCATTGTACAGGAGTAATTTTCATTTTTTGTTTGGCTATATTAAACTTACTGCGATTCATACAATAAAAATAAATATCCCAATACGGGAACTTTGTGTACCTTCGACAAAACTTTCAATTGAGAGTAATTGCAAAGAAGATACTTAGGGAATTCTGGCAAAGACATGCAGATTGTGAACAACAATTAAAAGCCTGGTTCCAGGAAACAAGTAAATCTGAATGGAGAAATACAAAAGACATTAAAAATGAGTATCCTTCTGCAAGTTTTCTCGCCGACAATAGAGTTGTATTTAATATTAAAGGAAATCATTACAGATTAGTTGTAAAGATTAATTACGATTATCAAATGGTTTGGATAAGGTTTATCGGAATGCACTCTGAATATGATAAAATTGACGCAACAAAAATTTAAATAAAAATGAAGCCAATAAAAACAAAGAAAGATTATAATCAAGCTTTGGAAAGACTTGAATTAATTTTTGATGCTAAGAAAGGCTCAAAAGATGGAGATGAACTTGAAGTTTTAAGTATTCTCGTTGAAAAATATGAGGATGCAAATTTTCCAATAGGACTTCCAGACCCAATTGAAGCAATAAAATTCAGAATGGAGCAGTTAGGTTACAATCAATCTGACCTTGCAAAAGTTGTTGGACTTAAAAGCAGAGCCAGTGAAATTCTAAGTAAGAAAAGAAAGCTTTCACTTGAAATGGTTCGCCAACTTCATGACAAGTTAAAGATACCAACGGATGTGTTAATACAGGCTTATTAAAAGAAACACGAACACCCAACATAAAGTATTGCTGCAAGCGGGCACAGACAGGAATGCTAATATCAGCCTATCGCCAAGCCCTGAACGTTGGTATCAATTAAATAGAACATTATTCAAATTTTTTAAACAGAAACGATGAAATTAACAAATAACAAAATTCTAATCACAGGTGGTGCAAGCGGTATTGGGTTAGGACTAACTGAAAGATTTATCCAGGAGAACAATACAGTTATCATTTGTGGAAGACGCGAAGCAGTGCTAAAAGAAGTTGCCGAAAAGTTTCCAACTGTGATTACTAAAGTATGCGATTTGTCGGTTGAAGCAGACCGTATTGAACTCTACAATTGGGTTGCAGAAAACCACAATGATTTAAATGTATTAGTAAATAATGCAGGTATTCAAAATTGGATGAGTGTTTCTGACAGCAGCTTTTATCAAAAGGCTAATCAGGAAATTACAATTAATGTTTTAGCGCCTATTCATTTAACAACCCTGTTCACGAACTTAAAATCGTTGGAAACTATTATTAATGTTACATCAGGCTTAGCTTTTATTCCGCTTGCAAAAGTTCCTGTTTATTCTTCAACAAAAGCATTTATGCGTTCGTTCACACTTTCATTAAGGCGCATGCTGAAATCAACGGGTATTGAAGTAATTGAAATGATACCACCAGCTTTAAACACAGACCTTGGTGGAAAAGGTATACACGATGGACAACCGGCTGTCAGTGATTTTGTAGAAGCTGTATTTCAACAGATGAAAGAAGGAAAAACAGAATTGACATTTGCAACAAGTGAAACAAGAGCAAAAGCAAATAATGAAGTTATAGCTGAATATTTTAATAAACTGAATCCTTGACCGATTGAGTGACGATAGCATGAACAGTTTGACTATTACGATACCTCATTGCCACAACTTTTGCCAACTCAAACATGATACTTATCCCGTATCATTTTAATAAGATGTATTGTTGATGCTTCTTTTTGTCTTGCCCTGCTTGAATTGATAATGATGATGGCGCTGTAATAATGCAGTACGCCAACAAATTCATCAATGGTTGTTTTATCATTTGTAAGCAATGGCGGGTTTGAGTTGGGCGGAATAACCTTGTACGGAAATCTTTGCAGCATTTGCTGAAACACCGCACCATCAAATACTTTTACAACATAATCTGTATAAGCATACATTTTCTGAAGTTGCAATTGTGCCTGTTCTTTAAAATCATTCTGGGAAGCATAATACCTGGAAATAGAATCTGAAAGTGCATCGTCATTTACAAGCCGTAACGAACCGGAGCTTTTCATTTCTTCATACGTTCTGTCGGTTAAAATAAGTCTTCCCAAACCTGTTGTAATAACCCTTGCATAATAATACATGGTTTGCCCGTATTTATCATGATCAGGATTTCTTATTAAATGAATGAGTGAATCTATTTGTGCAATAGTTGTGTTTGTATGTAAATAAAAATTGTTCATGTTAGCAGTATCAGCTTTCAGATCTTCTGCCATTGATTTCATAAACTCTTTTTCACGGTTATGATCCGCATTATTCTCTCTTATGTTTTCTGCAATAAAACCTAAGAATACCGCAAGAAAAAGCATTAAGAACTCAAGTATGTATTCAGAAATTTTTTTCTTGTGTGTTACATGATGCGGATGATGAACTTCCATTGTATGTGTTGCAGTTTTTAGTTGTAGTTGTTTAAACAGGATAATATATTACTGTTGTTTGTCTGGTTTTAATGAAACAAAAAGTTCTGCTTTCAGCATCCATATTCCGTTTCGTTTAATCCACATGGCAGCATAATTACCGCCTTTGCTGTATGTATGGATGCCGGTCCATTTGCCGCTCTCCCAGGCCATTGTATCATTATCGCTTACAACAATTTTTTCAGGAGTTCGTACATATACAACCTGGGCATTACTGTTAAAAAGTGCTTGCCATGAAGCTATAATATTTTCTTTGCCGGTTTCATAAGTGCCGCGTCCAATAACCTGAACAAAATCGTCAAGCCAGAATTGCGCAATACCATTTACATCATGTTTTGCAATAGCCTTGTTAGATAAAGTTCTGTACGATTTTATAATGGCAACATCATCATCGTGGTTTTGCGCATATAAAAATTGTGCAGCTAATACAAAAACGAAAATGAAAATTGCTCTCATGATTTTAGTTAAATAGTTTATGCAAAGCTGGATGTTGTTTTGGTTTTATTTAATATCAAATGTAATTGAGACTAATTAATAAGAGCGAATGTTTAAAAAAAATTACTTTATATACCATGCGGTTTTGTTGTGGCTAGCGTTTTACCGTATAATGCTGTTAAGCTATCGCGTTACACAAAACTGCTTTTATTTTTGATAACTGCATTTGAAAAAATTTCATCAGTACATACAACAATGAAAAAAGTCTATATAAAATCCACTTTAACTTTTTTTCTTGTTTGGATATATAGTTATTCCAATGCGCAACAACAAAAAATTTCATTAAAAGATTCTGTTGACAGATCATTTGACCTCAGCGATTATATTATACACGCAAACGGTTTTGTTCCTGTCCCATACATACTTACCGAACCTGCACTTGGAGGTTTTGGTATTGCAATAGCGCCCATATTTATTAAGCAGAAACCGCCTTATATTGATTCTGTTAAAGGCAACATTGTATACACGCCGGTTGCTCCGGATATAACAGGGGGAGTTGGTTTGTACACTGTAAATGGTAGTTGGCTTACGGGTGTGTTTAAGCGTGGAACGCTTATAAAAAGCAGGATAAAATATACGATAGGAGGGGCGTATGGCGACATCAACATGGCATTTTACAGAACAATACCGCAATTGGGTGAAAAAAAATTTGAATTCAGTATAAAAGCATTGCCTGTTTTTCTACAGGCCGCCAAGCGCATTGGTCAATCAAATTGGTATGCCGGTATTAAGTATCTTTTTTTAAAAACAAATGTGGATTATACCGGCGATAGTTTATTAAAGCCGGAATTTGTAAAACCGCAGGAATATTCAAGTACGGTAAGTCAGTTAGGTGGTGTAATAGAACTGGATAACAGGGATAATGTGTTCACGCCGGATAATGGTATAAAACTGCATTTTGATGCAGAAGGTTCAAATAAAGCTTTAGGCAGTGATTATGATTATTGGCGGTTGAATTATTACATGTATGCGTACAGGCAACTTTCAAACAAATTGGTTGGCGGATTACGCATAGACGGTCAGCAGGCATTTAATAATCCGCCTTTTTTTATGTTGCCTTATGTGAACATGCGTGGCATACCAAGCTGCCGTTACCAGGGCAATGCAAGTGTAGTAACAGAAGCAGAATTCCGGTGGGATTTTATCCAGCGCTGGAGCCTCATGTTTTACGGAGGCACGGCCAAAGCATTTGATGAATGGGATAGCTTTGGACAAGCTGATTGGTTGTATAGTTATGGAACAGGTTTCAGGTATTTGATAGCAAAGAAATTTAAACTACGTATGGGAATAGATATTGCACGCGGTCCTGAAGAATTTGCTTATTACATAGTTTTTGGAAGTAATTGGCTGAAATAATTCAAATGTTTCGCCGCAGTTAGTATTGTTCATCTATTGAAGAGGAGTAAAAGAAATCTAATTAGAAAAGCATCAACTATTTTTCAATATATTACCATTAAAAAAACCCAACAAATTTCAAATGTTAGGTTTTGCTATAATTATTTTATGTAACTAATTTATTGCTGCGGCTTAGGATTAAATTCCGGTTTTGGCATTAATGCTTTGCGGCTTAATTTAAATTTACCCGTACGAGCATCCAAACCTATTAATTTTACTTTTACAATATCGCCTTCGTTTAAAACACCTTCCATTGTTTCCAAACGTTTCCAGCTTACTTCGCTTATATGCAGCAAGCCTTCTTTCTTTGGTAAAAACTCAACAAAAGCACCATAAGGCTGAATGCTTTTTACTTTAGCTTCATATACTTCGCCAACCTGCGGAACAGCAACAATTCCTTTAACCCATCTTAACGCTTTTTCAACGCTTTCTTTATTAGTTGAAAATATTTTTACTTCACCAAAATTGCCAATTTCTTCAATGTTAATAGTAGTGCCTGTTTCTTTCTGAATTTCCTGTATAACTTTCCCGCCGGGCCCTATAACTGCACCAATAAATTCTTTATCTATAATTAATTTTTCCAATCTTGGCGCATGAGATTTTACTTCATCTCTTGCAGCTGGCATCGCTTCATACATAGCATCCAATATATGCAGTCTTCCTTTGCGTGCCTGCTCCAAAGCTTCACGCATTACTTCCATACTAAGACCATCAATTTTAATATCCATTTGCACCCCGCAGATACCGTCACGTGTTCCGGTAACTTTAAAATCCATATCGCCTAAATGGTCTTCATCACCCAAAATATCTGTAAGAATTGCATATTTATTATCGCTTGATCTTGTGATCAATCCCATTGCAACACCGCTTACATGTTTAGGCAATGGAACACCTGCATCCATCAAAGCCAACGAGCCTGCACAAACTGTAGCCATTGAAGAAGACCCGTTGCTTTCTAAAATATCGCTTACTATACGTACAGTATAAGGATAGTCCTTACCCGGCATCATTTGTTTTAAGCTGCGCATAGCAAGATTTCCATGACCAACTTCTCTTCTGCCTGGTCCGCGCATCATCTTTACTTCGCCCGTAGAAAACGGCGGAAAATTATAATGTAAAATAAAATTGCTGTATTCGCTTGTAGCAGCACTTTCAACCAACAATTCATCTAAAGGCGTTCCTAAGGTAACGGTGGTTAAAGATTGTGTTTCGCCTCTTGTAAACAATGCAGAGCCATGTGGTGAAGGCAATACATCAGTTTCCATATTCAACAAACGTATTTCGTCCAGTTTGCGGCCATCTAAACGTTTCCTGTCATCAAGAATCATATTACGTACAACTTCCCACTGCAGGTCTTCATAATATTTTTTTGCAAGCTTAATGTGTTCTTCGGTCGTATCCTCAGGCAAACTCAAAAGCATTTCATCTTTTATCAGTTTGAAGGCTTCACTTCTTTCCGCTTTTGCAGTACCGCCTGAAGCAACCTGGTATAAACGTTCTTTACAAAATAAAACTACTTTTTCTTTTAATTCGTCGTTATGTTCCGGTTCAGCATATGAACGTTTTTCAGAAGCGCCGAGTTTATCACGCAATTCCTGCTGCGCTTTAATTTGTATGCGGATGGCATCGTGTGCAAGCTGTAAAGCGTTTATAAGGTCTTCCTCGCTGCATTCTTTACTTTCACCTTCCACCATCATCAGGTTTTTTTCTGTGGCAGCGATCATAAAATCCATATCAGCTTTAGCAAGCTGTGAACGGAGTGGGTTTATGATCATTTCGCCATCAACTCTTGCAACACGCACTTCAGAAATAATTTCTTTGATTGGAATATCTGAAACTGCTAAAGCTGCACTTGCGGCTAAACAGGCAAGCGAATCAGGAACAACTTCTGCATCTGAAGAGATAAGTGTAACAAGCACCTGTACATCACAGAAATAATCTTCAGGAAATAAAGGGCGCAACGCACGGTCTATTAAGCGACTGACAAGTATTTCATAATCGTTTAACCTGCCTTCGCGTTTGAAAAATGAACCAGGAATTCTGCCTGCTGAAGCAAATTTTTCATTGTAATCAACCGTAAGCGGAAACCAATCCTGGCCAACTTTAGGTTCTCTGGAGGCAACAACCGTGGCCAGAATAATACAATTACCTTGTCTTATTGTAACAGCACCATCAGCCTGGCGCGCAAGCCTTCCTGTTTCTATAAAAACTTCCTGGCCGTTTGGCAGTTTAAAACTGGTTTGTATTGGTTGGGATAACATACTTAATAAAATTAAATGAGAGAGAAAATTATGAGAATAACTCAGCGTTAAGCTTTACAGAAAACCGGCTTGCAGAATAACGAGACTGGATATTGCTTAAATAAAGTACTCCCAACTGTTATTAGTTGGGATTCTATTATTTATACAACTTACTTTCTAAGACCAAGTTTTTCAATTAATGCACGATAATCCTGCAGATTGTGTTTTTGAAGATAGGTAAGTAAACGCTTGCGTTGACCAACCATGCGCATAAGACCACTATTTGTGTCGAAGTCTTTCTTGTTATTCTTCAAGTGTTTGGAGATACTTGTAATACGTTCTGTTAATAAAGCAATTTGTGCTTCAATAGAACCGGTGTTTTCTGCTTTACCGCCAAATTCGGCAAAAATGTTTGTTTTTTTTTCAGTAGTTAAATAAGACATCTTAATTAATTTAATTGCATCCGTATTTTTTTTTCTTCTTGTTTAAGGCGGCAAAAGTAAATAAAATATTGAAAAACTGAATTATGTTTCTTAATGCTTTTCCTAATTGGCGTTCATTGCAGGTAAAGATAATCTTGCAAGAGTGTCAGGAATTTTTACAGCTGCAAGCTGAATTGATTGGGCAACAGGCCAAACAAAATTGGCATTGATTATTTTAGATGCCTGGGTATAATATTTGTCAGGATAATAATTAAAAAAGCAGCTTCCCTCTTTAATACAATTAATGATGTTTTTTACTTCAGATGAAGGAACTGCCGGGCAACCAAAACTGCGGCCCATCATGGTACCGTTTAAAGCGCGTTCTGCATTTACATAGTCGCTGCCGTGCATTACAATCGAGCGTGTTCTTACATTGTCATTAAACCCGTTTTCCATGCCATCAAGGCGCATGCTGTAACCATTATCTCCATTATATGTTTCTGCAGTTATCATAAAACCTAAAGAACTTTTATGAGAATCATCACTATTGGAAAAGCTGGTAGCGTAATCATTGCCTGAATTTTTACCGTGGGCAACATAAGTATTAAAAAGAATTTTTCGCTGAATAAGATCCAACACAAATAGCCTTTTTTTGCTACTGCTTTGGCTATAATCGCAAATGGTTAAAAGGCCTTGTTTTAACAATTTATTTTGTGAAAGCAGGTATTCATAACCTTTACAAGCTGAAAAAAACACAGATCGCGATAATCCCTTTGCATTTAAATTCATTGATTGATAGAGGGAATCTATCCAATAATTAACTTCAAGCGAATTATCGGTACCAGAAGTAACTGCAATACCATTGTTATTATTGGAAATTGTATCAGCGGTATTGTTGTTTTTTACTGTTAACATAGAAGAGAAAAAAACAACACAAGCCGCACAGGCTAATAATAATTTTTTTTTCATTAAGCTAAAATGTTGACTTAGTTAAAAGGATAATTGGGCAATTTATAACAGGAAAAATCCTGTTTTATTGTGGACTGCAAAGATAAGTGCAAGCTTCAAAATGTTTTGATAACAAATTGTTATAGCGCCTTTAAAATAAAAAAAGCCTCTTCATTGAGGAGGCTTTTAATCAAAATAAAGTGAATTAAAGCTTATTAATTGCCACATCGTCTACTACATGTGAGGCAGTACTTATTTCATAATTATCTTCAATATTTTTATTGTTTGAAGTAATGGTGAAATAATAACGATCATTATCAACATCTCCCTTTAACAACTTAAATTGTTTTTGAAAATTAACATCATTAAAAGATTTTGAAAACAATACATCACCATTGTTATTTTTAATGGTTAAAGTAAAATTGTCTCCTTTTTCATTATTGATATGAACTTGAAAAAGCAATGCATCCCCGGTGCTGCCGGTAAACTGAATGTTTGTGTTTTCGCCTGATAATATTTCGATATTACCTTTACTAAAAGCTGCGTTGCTGCTGAATGATGTAAGCAATACTGACGCTGATAAAAAAGCTGCTACAATTAATTTTTTACTTGTGAATTTTAAAAATGCTTGTTTCATGTTTTTAGTTTTTAATGTCAAAAAATATAATCATACATAACAATCAACCGAGCTGGCAAACATTTCACGAAGCAAACAAGAACAGTTTATTTGGGGCTGATTCAGAAAGAATCAAATGTGTAAATAATACACATTAATACCAGGAATTTAAAAAAGTAACCTTTCCTGCAAAAGAAATAATCCTTACAACTATTAGCTTAGCTAATGATTGAACTATCGACAGATTTCCAAAGCAAATCTTTTAGTTCGGTAAGGTTTTGTTGTGTTACGGAAGAAATGTATATATGAGGAATATTTTCAGGCAATTCTTTTTCAATTTCAGTTTTTAATTCATCATCAAGCATATCGCTTTTACTGATAGCAATTAAAAAATCTTTTTGTAATAACTCCGGGTTAAATTCTTTCAACTCAGACAATAAAACCTCAAATTCATTTTTATGGTTTTTGCTATCTGCAGGAATTACAAATAGTAAAACTGCGTTGCGTTCAATATGCCGCAGAAACCTGTGCCCCAAACCTTTACCTTCTGCTGCGCCTTCTATTATGCCAGGTAAATCTGCTATACAAAAAGATTTTCCATCCCGGTAATCAACAATGCCTAATTGGGGCGTAAGTGTTGTAAAAGCATAATCTGCAATTTTTGGTTTAGCTGCAGTAAGTACAGAAAGCAAGGTTGATTTACCCGCATTTGGAAAACCAACCAAACCCACATCTGCCAATACTTTTAATTCAAGTGTTTTCCAGGCTTCAATTCCCGGTTCGCCGGGCTGAGCATATTCTGGCGCCTGGTTGGTAGCTGTTGCAAAACTTGCATTTCCCAAACCGCCTCTGCCGCCCGGTATCCAAGTTACTTCTTTTCCATGTTCTAAAATTTCTGCTTCAATTTTGTTTGTTTCTTCGTTCCTGGCAATTGTGCCAAGTGGCACTTCAATTATAATATCTTTTCCGTCTGCTCCTGTTCTGTTGTTTTTGCTTCCTCCTTCTCCATCTTCTGCAATTACATTTTTATAATAGCGAAGATGCAGCAGCGTCCATAATTGTTTGTTTCCGCGAAGAATAATATGGCCGCCCCTGCCGCCATTGCCTCCATCAGGCCCGGCCTGAGGATTAAATTTTGTACGCATGAAATGCCTGCTGCCTGCGCCGCCATGGCCGCTGCGGCAAAAAATTCTTATATAGTCTATAAAATTGTTTTTTTCCATCGCAAAGCAAAACTAACATCAATTCACTACTTAAATTTCTTATTACATTTGAGCACTAATGAAAAGAATTGCTTCCATTGCCTTACTAAACCTGCTTTTGTTTTTTAAAGTTTCTGCTCAGCAACCCGATAGGATATATATGCCTGATATTCACTCTGTAAAATTATTTATTGCCGGCAACCAGGACGCATATCCAATTATACAATTAAATGCAACCTATATGATGGAGTTGCATTTTGATGATCTTAATGCCGGTATAAAAAACTATAATTACACGTATGTTTTATGTGATGCAGACTGGACTCCTGTTGATTTAACCCCGTTTGATTATTTGCAGGGCTTTACACAAGGACGATTGGGTCAATATCGTTCATCATCTGTTGCTAAAACAAAATATATTCATTATCAGGCTTTGCTGCCTGAGCAAAGTTGTATGCCTAAAGTAAGTGGCAATTATTTATTAAAGGTTTATTTGAATGGCGATACATCAAAACTTGCATTCACACGCCGTGTATTGGTTTTAAATAATATAATTCCTGTGGGTGCAAAAATTACACAGCCGTTTAACACACAATTATTCCGCACACATCAAAAAGTACAGTTTACGGTTGATAAGACCAAACTGAATATTTTAAATCCGCAGCAACAATTAAAAGTAGTGGTACTGCAAAACTTTCGGTGGGATAATGCAATTACAGGAATTCCGCCAACATTTATGCGCGGTAATATTTATGAATACAGCAGTGATAATAATTTTGTTTTTCCTGCAGGCAGAGAATATCGCTGGGTTGATTTAACAAGTTTCCGCTTTCAGAGTGAACGTGTTGACAGCGCAGATTTAAATACAAAACCTTTTACTGTATGGCTTAAGCCAGACCCGCAACGCACCACCATGCGTTATGTAACTTATGTTGATTTAAACGGTATGTATAATATAAGCGCTACAGATGTAAATAACCCGTGGTGGCAGGGCGATTATGCTAATGTTCATTTCACTTTTATTCCGCAAAATGAAAATGAGTTTGTAAACAAAAAAGTATATTTAATTGGTGAGCTTGCAACAGGCAATTGTGATAATGCAGAATGTATGATGGACTATGATCCAGATAAAAAAATATATGAAAAAACTTTGTTGCTTAAACAAGGATATTATTATTATACTTACGTTACTAAATCTTTAAACGATAAAAAACCAATAACCGAAACCGCAGATACAGAAGGAAATTATTCAGAAACAGAAAACAGCTATACCATTCTGGTATATTATCGTTCATTAAGTAATAGAGCGGATGAATTGGTTGGCGCAGTAACTATTGACAGCCGGAATATAACTCAGCAATAAACTTTAAACATTAATCATTATTTTTGCGACGGCAGGTCTTACACGACCAGCTCCTGTTGAACCCTCCCAGGGCCGGAAGGCAGCAAGAGTAAACGGTTGTAGCGGTGCGATGTAATAAGCCTGCCATTTTTTTATACCCCCTAACCCCCTGAAGGGGGGATATAAGCTCTCAGGGTTTCTTCACAGTTAATTAAAGTCCCTTTAGGGGTTTCAGAATATGAAATTTTTTATAGATACAGCAAACCTTGCGCAAATAAAAGAAGCAAATGATCTTGGAATTTTAGATGGGGTTACAACTAATCCATCTTTAATGGCTAAAGAAGGAATAAAAGGCCAGTCTGCATCACATAAAACATACGTGTAATTATAGTTTTTTATACCGGCATTAAGATCATCAAAATGCAACTCCATCATATAG
>JABDGW010000057.1:0-3064 GCA_013285855.1 Bacteroidota bacterium | reverse complement strand
GGCGATATAAGTGCCGAAGTTGTTTCAACTGACTTTAATGGTATTGTTGAAGAAGGCAAAAAACTTGCCGCCATTCATAAAAACATTGTGGTAAAGGTGCCGATGATTAAAGAAGGCGTTAAAGCAATAAAATGGTTTACAGATAATGGCATTCCTACAAACTGTACATTATGTTTCTCTGCAGGCCAGGCAATACTTGCAGCAAAAGCAGGCGCAAAATATATTTCTCCTTTTATCGGGCGTATTGATGACAGCGGCTGGGATGGCATGGAACTTATTGGCCAGATTGCAAACATTTACGATATACAAGGTTACTCAACACAGATTTTAGCCGCTTCCATCCGCAGCCCCAATCATATTATAAGAGCTGCAGAATTAGGTGCGCATGTAGTTACTTCTCCACTTGAATCTATTCTTGGTTTATTAAAGCATCCGCTTACTGATATTGGTTTGGCGAAGTTTTTAGAAGACGCGAAAAAATAGTAATCCGCTTACATAATTTCAGAATTAAATTAGGAAGCAAAGAAGTTAACTTCTTTGCTTCTTTTATATTGTAGAAACTATGAGTTTTATTTACTACTTCTTGTTTATAACTACATACTAATACGACTTAAATTATCTGCTTTGCCAGAAAATGTTTGAATAACCAGAAATTTATTTTATCATTGATATACCAACGCTAATTGACACTAAACTCAATGAAATACTTTCTGCTTATTATTGCGATAACTTTTTTAAATGTTCGTGCTCAAGCACAGGGCTGTCCTGTTAATATTGATTTTGAACAAGGCAGCTTTAATAACTGGCAATGTTTTATCGGATCGACAATTACAAAAAACGGCCAGAATGTAATCAAGCTAGATTCATCGGCACCCAAACTAAACAGGCATGAAATAATTTCTGCAGACAGTAATAGCGTTATTCGTTTAGATGAATTTGGTGGTTTTCCAAAATTGTGTCCTTATGGTTGCAGTAGCAAAAGCTACAGATTATTCCGGGAAAACTTTTTTCAAAAAAGTTGCTGTAGTTTTAATAAGATAGTTAAGTCATCTCCTTGCTTAAAACAAGTTCTTTATTAGCTGCTTCAAATATTTTTTTCTCTTTCCATTCATACCATTTATGTGGCATTGATTTTTTCATCAACGTATCAATATTGCGCATGCCGGTAATATTCCACAAGCCTTTTAATTTTCTGCCAACAGAATTGTTCAATGCACGAAGACTCATTGCAAAACCACTGTCCAGGTATTCCATGTGATGCCAGTAACCACCCGGCATAAACAAAGTATCTCCGTGTTCAAGTGTAACTTCATAACCGCTTGCTATTTCAAGTGCCGGAAATTTTTTTGTATCAAGTTTACTTTTATTCGCATCATAATAATTACTAAAATCTGCGAGGCTTAACACTTCAAAAGGTTTACGATATAATTTATGCTGCTCCGCGTATGGAAATAATAAAACTTTTTTTCTGCCAGCAAACTGTGTGTGTAAAATATGGCTGAGATCAATATCAAAATGAATGTGTGTTATTGAACCCTGGCCGCCTGTAAACAGCATTGGTACACGTTTTATAAAACCTTTCATGTATTCATCTGGCCAGGTAAAATCTTTTGTAAGCTCAGGTGCATGGTTAAAAATATTGAATAAAAAAATACGCCATGCTGCCGGGCCCTTTCTTATCATATCAACATAATCGCCGAATGTTATATAATCATCAGCTTTGTTAATAGGTGTATATGCATCACTTTTTATATTGTTGTAAATACCCACCTTTTTATCGCCAACTATTTTTTTAAAATAATCCCAGTTCCATTTAGTATAAGCGGGCCACCGCTTTGCAAAATTTTTTATTACAACAGGTGTTTGCGAATAAAAAAAATCACGTTTAAAATCTGCAGGGCTAATATCATCAATAACAGATACAGGTTTTAAATGCATATGAGAAATTTGATTGCAAAAGTAATTTGCTGCATTGTTAATGCAAAGTTGATATTCTTTGGCGTTTCTCTATGTTCGAAAAATCCCTGGCCAATTATCATTTGCGGATAGTATATATAACCTAATTCAATATTATCTTGCGCTGAACTTTTTGCTATGCGCATTATAAGTTATAACGTAAATGGCATTCGGTCAGCTTTAACTAAAGGGTTTATTGATTGGCTAAAAACTGATCCTGCAGATGTTATTTGCCTGCAGGAAACAAAAGCTGCAAAAGAAAATGTAAATCATAAACAACTTACCGATCTTGGTTTTCATGATTATTGGTATTCTGCACAAAAAAAAGGGTATAGCGGCGTTGCAGTTTTTTCAAAAATTAAACCCGCAAATGTTGTATATGGAACCGGGCATAAAGTAAGTGATGATGAAGGCCGTGTTTTACAATTAGATTTTGGTGATGTAAGATTAATTAATGCATATTTTCCATCAGGAACAACAGGTGAGTTGAGGCAAACATTTAAATATGGATGGCTGGATGAATTTTTTAATTACTTGGAAAAACTAAAACAAACACATCCTAAACTTATTTTATGCGGAGATTATAATATTGCACATAAAGAGATAGACATTCATAACCCTAAAGGCAATGTAAAAACATCAGGTTTTCTGCCTGAAGAACGTTTGTGGCTTGATAAATTTTTTACAAATGGCTGGGTTGATGCATTTAGGATTTTACATCCTGAGCCGCACCGGTATAGTTGGTGGAGCCAACGCTTTCCTTCAGTAAGATTAGAAAATAAAGGCTGGCGTATTGATTATATTAATATAACAGAACCATTGAAAAATAATTTGAAAGATGCAGAAATTTTGCCGGGTATAAAACACAGTGATCATTGCCCGGTTTATCTTGAAATTGATATTTAGAAAATATGTTTATTTATAATGTAACCACAAAGATTGGTTGGAATATACATGATGCATGGATTGAATGGATGCTGAATGAACACATGCCTTCGTTGATTAAAACAAACTGTTTTGTTCGTTATCAATTATTAAAACTGCATGAGCAGGACGAAACGGAAGGGCCAACTTATGTTGCCCAATATTTTACAGAAAGTAAAAATTT
>JABDGW010000056.1 GCA_013285855.1 Bacteroidota bacterium | reverse complement strand
AACAATAGTGTAATAATAAGTAAGTATTTCATACGCGACTTGTTTGGTATTGATGTGTAATTTATGTGTTTCATAAATACTCTTTACTTAAACTTATTTTATTCTTAAAAAATAGTTTGAAATACAAAACCACATCATTAACTTTGAATTACAAAGTACTTTTAAATTTATTAAACTTTATGACATGAAAGTCTCGTTAAAGAAGTTTGTTATCATCTTTCTGGTGTCGGCCTTTATTTTCATTGGCATCACCAATTTACTTTTGGGACCTATCGTAAACGGCACGTGGTTCCCGGGGATGGACTCACCAATAGAATGGAAGCGTACGTTGGCAAACATTATATATCCTGTCAAAGTTGTTTTGGTAGGACCTTTAGCACCAATATTCAATGATCCGGATCCTGCACCACCAATTCGGGTACTTGCCTGCGCTATATACTGGACGATAATGGCATTGTTTCTTTATTACATGCTCTATATACTAAGTAAAATATTTGCCCGAAAAAAAACATAACTTAAAGTATGAATGAGAAGGCTTGAAGAAATATATTATGAAGCAAAGTCTGATAAATGGTTTAAAAGATTTGCTGTGTTTTGCCGCATTGCTTTGGCAGCGAGCTTTCTTCCTACAGGTATTGTAAAAATTATGGGTGAACGATTCGCCGAAGGATTACCACATAATAATCCTTTAGGGCATTACTTCGATGCCTTAATTCTAACCGGATATTACTACACATTTATTGGAATTGCTCAAGTCATTATCGCCGTATTGTTGCTTATCCCAAGAACTTCTCTTCTTGGTGCATTAATGTATTTTCCTATCATCGTCAACATTTGTGTGCTTACCTATGCTACCCGCTTTGACGGTACCCGTGGCATCACGATGATGGTTTTGGCTTGTTTGTTTTTATTGATTTGGGATTATGATCGTTTAAAACACATCTTACCCTTTAAGCAACCAAAAACAGATCCTGTTGTATTAAAAAAGCCTTTAGGTAAGCGCCTTCGGATCATATTTTTTGGAGGTTGCTTCGCAGTCTTAGCCTTTATCATTATTGGTACTTTCTATTTATATGAGATCGCGCCGGGCAACTCTGAAGAAGAATGCAGGAATCAATGTGCTTCCAGTAAAAATCCTGAAGCTTGTGAAGCGTTTTGTGATTGTATTTATAAAGAAGGCAAGCCGCTGGATAGTTGTTTGGCAGCTTATGATAAGGCGAAAGATATTCGCAAGCCTGACGCGAAGTAACCGGATTAGTTATTGAGTTATAAAGTTAACAGGTATATGATCTGTTAACCAAACAGCACTATCTATTACACGGCCTCCGTTTCTCAGTTATGCGCATTGGTTAAGGATAATGAGTATTTGAGTACTATTTGGTACGGCTTATATACCTGCAAACATTACTATAAGGTTACTGTAAGGTCTCTATAAGGTTACTATAAAGTTGGGGAACCTGGTGCGGAGAATTTGTCTAAATAAGCAGATGTGTGTTGTAAATTAAAAGTAGGAAAAAAGCTGCAATTCTGTTCAGTTTTATCTAATACAATTTTATATTAGTATAGTCTGAGACAAAGGATATATTAAATAAAAAGTGCGTCTTTTAAAAAAATCAACCCCACCAAAATGCAGCAGCAATAATTGCATATAAGCCAATTAAGGCAACACCTTCAAGCCAGATGGATTCTCCGTCGAATACCACGAATGCGCTTACAATAACTGCCAACGCCAATGCCGCCAACAATA
Source organism: Bacteroidota bacterium (assembly GCA_013285855.1). GTDB lineage: Bacteria > Bacteroidota > Bacteroidia > Chitinophagales > Chitinophagaceae > Parafilimonas. The sequence continues at coordinate 19,113 of JABDGW010000056.1, read as the reverse complement.
ACGGGCTTAACACAAATGACAATACAGCGCCGCCTAAAAAGAATGAAAGCAAAACCAACAGTGGAAATAAGCCCAGCGCAACCTGCAGCGAACTGTTGAGAATAACACTAACCGCATAATCAGCTTTGTTTTTTACGGCAAGCTGAATACCGACGAGGTTTTCAATAGCATTGCCTGCAATAGCAACCACCACCAAACCTGCAAACACATCATTAATGCCCAACGCCTTCATTGCCGGCTGCAACGCTTCCACAAACCAATCGGAAACAAAAGCTGCACCTCCACCTGATGCCAGCAGTACAATAATCGTTACAGGCAGCGACCATCCTGGTTCACTGGCCGCTTCGTTTTCCGCAACTACCGCTTTATCTCCTTTGATTGAAAAATAAAGGCTCGCTATAAATACCAGCAACAAAACAATTGCAACCATTATATCAAGTGTATTGATGTGTGTGGCTGCGGCAGTGTGCAGTTTCGCAGTAAGTGTTGGAATTGCGAGTGCTGCAAAAGCCAATAACATTAAGGTGGCAATCATTTTTGGCGGCTCTGAATTAAATTTCTGTGTGCCGTTTTTTAAACCTCCGAATAATAAAGCAAAACCTAATACCAGCAATGAATTGCCCAGTATAGATCCTACCAATGCTGCCTGTACAACTTTGTCAAGACCTGCACGTAATGCGAATATGGCTACAAATAATTCAGGTAAATTACCAAGTGCTGATTGTAATATTCCAGTGGCGCCGGGACCCATGCGCCTGCCAAGTTGTTCCGTGGCATGACCTACACTCATCGCAAGCAAAACCAACGCAACTGCCGTGATAAAAAACAGCAGCACTGAATTAATTTCAAAACGAATAGCAATACCTGCAACAGCCGCTGCAATGATTGCAGCAATTATGGTAAGTATATCTTTTTTCGACAAGGGATTATTTTAATTCAAACATAGGTAACTAATATGATTTGTAACGACTGTTTATTTTGCAATAGTTGAGATTTCGAAGCTGATGTTTTCGTTGTGTGTGTTTAGTTTATTGATGAGTTCATCAACATTTGTGTAGCCGTTTCATCTAATATAATTTCATATGCTGACGGTTTGTGGCGAAGAATGTAAGACAGGAGTTTGGAGAGATGGTTGTTTTAGTTTGAGAAAAGCATGTTTAAAAAATAATTAGAACACGAATGAAAAAACTGGTAAGTAAGGACAAGAATTATGGCAGCAGAAGCAGGCAAAGTGTAAGTGTAAGTTTCATGTGAGTTTCGTTGATTATCTAAGGTTTGAAATTCTTGGTTCACAAAAAAAATTTATTGTAAACAGTTTATTATATCAACAATAGTTTCATTAAATTTTTTTTCCAATTGACATTCCCATATGACAAAAACTTTCCATCCTAATGCTTCTAACTCTACTTTTACTTTTTCATCGCGGACTAAATTCTTAGTTAATTTAGGTATCCAATACTCTTGTTTTGTTTTAGGAAATCTGCCTTCTTTACATTCTTTGTGTTGATGCCAAAAACAACCATGAACAAAAATGATTGTACGATATTTATGCAAAACAATATCTGGTTTTCCAACTAAATTTTTGACATTTAACCTATATCTAAATCCCATTCTAAATAATGCCGAACGTAATAGTAATTCTGGTTTTGTATTTTTATTTCGAATACGAGCCATATTACTGCTTCTTTTTTCATCAACATCATTATCCATAATTAAGCATTTTTAATCCATTGTTCATATACAGTTATGTCGTACCGAGCTTCTTCTAATAATGCTTTTGAGTTATTTGTAATTTCTGTCATTAGCTCACTATTATCTGATAATTTTTGATCTGCATCAACAGCGTCTGCAATCTTGTTTAAAGCTTGCAAAGCTGATTTACATTCATCTTGAGTAGGAGGTGGATCTTTAGTAGAAAGTTGAAATTCGTCTTGCTGGATGTTAAATGTTGGTGTTATTAAAATAGCTAATGAAACAATATCATTATGTGTCGCTTCTTGTTCCACTTTATAATCTATTGCGCTTTTAATCTTTACTGTAGCTGGAGGTGCTTGTTTGTTGGTTACTTTAGAAATCCATTTACATAGAGATACAAGAAAAATATTTGATAATCCTTCAGAGTTTTGTATCGCTTTTTCCAAGCTGGCAGAGTCAGATACAACGAATTTTAATTGAGAATGATTTAAAAATTCAGGACAGTCAATAAGATTCTTTAAATAGATTGATTTTAATCTTTCGAACTTTTCTAAATCAATATGTTTTTCGCCAGTTCTTGTCGTTAATAAAAAAAGCCATGGTTTTGGTCTTCTTGCTTGCAAGTGTAAAAGTTGATTTATTGCATCATAATAGCTTTCCTTTAAATCTTTTTCATCAATCTTGCCGAATCCATCACATAAATCTAAATTAACTACATCATATGGTCCATTTTTAGATGACTCTTTAAAAGCCAAAGAACTAGTATTTGCTATCCGACAAAAATTATCACCGATTATGTTTGAATTCGGATCAACATGCGGAAGACTTTTAACTTCATTCAACGATATATTTAATTCTATACTGCTTCTTGATTTAGAGTTTGCAGAATAATTAAAACCGAAAAATTTTAAAATAAGTTTTTTAGGAGAACAAATATTGTGATGAAAACACCTTAAATCTAAAAGGTCATCTCCGGGCAATCCAAGATATCTAAGTATTCCATCTTCGGGTTTTATTTCTTCAATGAGCTTTAATATTTCTCCACACCATTGCTTTTGCCGTACAAAGTGTTTTCGCGGTTTATGCCATGGAAGAAATTGCTTTTTTTTAGGAAGCTCAGGGGCGTATTGATTAACTCCAAATAAATCTTCTGCAAAACTTTCGTTTAGCTGCTGTTCACTCATAATAGTGTTTATTCTGACAATTCTAGAATTTTATATATAGCCTTGTACAAATTATTTTGCTTTGTCCTGCTAAGTTTATCAAGAAGCTCATACGATGCTAAAATTTGTATAATAGCTTTAAATTTTTCATCAATAATGTTTGAATGGTTTTTTGATGTTTGTGTTTTTGTAGTAAGAGAATACCTATTTAAAACTATTGCATCTTCATATTTTTCTGAATCTAATGATGATTGTTCTTCTATTAAAATTTTAGGCGGCAGAGAGTCTTCATCCCTTGTTTCTTTTTGCCATGTTTCAAGGGCAATTTTTTGTATATCCGAAAGTTGCTGAGTTTTTAAATCTGTTCTAGTTTTATCACGTATATCAGCCGCAACTTTTTTCTGGGCAGTTGCAAGTTGTCTTAAAGAACTATGCAGCCATCTTGTTAGAAAAGCCGCATGAGGATAGGCATAATTAAACGACTCTCTGTCAATATTAAGAGCACTATCAAATCCTTGTTTAATAAAGATTTCACATGTTATTTGCCTTAATCTGGTTTGTTCAGATACCTGATATCGCATAAAGGATGAATCGAACAACGTGCCGCTGGCTCCATGTATTCTTATAAGAGATCCTTGATGTTCAGTAGGACATATCTTAGGATTCCAAAACAAGTAAGCCTCAAATTCCAATGTACCACCACTCAATTCTTTAGCATATTGTGAAAAATCTTCTCTGCATTTCCCAAAAAATATTAATGGATGTTTGATCGCATGATTCGTTGTTGGTAACCCTTTAAATTTTATCGGTCGGTATAATTTTAAATCATCAAAAAATACTTCAAAGTTTAATTGGTCATTTCCATCTTTTAAATCTAAAATTTTTCTTGCTGAAGATTTTTTTGATGGGATTTTCGATGCTGAACCCTTCGGTGTATTTGATAAAAGAAACGCTTCACACCAGTCAGTTAGATTTATATCAAATAAATGCCCATCTACATAAGATAAAGGAATGGATAAACTGAGCTGCCAAACCATTTGCAAATAGTAATCGAAAATCTTACTCAATTGAGGATTGGGATTAGAAAATTGTGTTTCTAACCAAACGGACTGTACTAATTTTTCAAAAGCTTGCTGTGAATTATCTGTAGATGACCAAGGCACATTTATAAATTTGTTACCTGTTTTTTCAAGTATTTCGCCAGTCTGGTCGACACGTCCTACATGAAATTTTGGAGGTAAGATAGATTGCTTCTCGTCTTCTGGAGCAGCATTTTCATTTTGTTCAATAGTTACCCAAATTTCCCGGCTTCGCAATGTATCTCTTGCTTGAGGGCGAATATTTGTAAGTATTATTGTCGTCCCTTGGGATGTAATATCTTTTGCTTTTTCCCGCCAAATGTTTACTTGTCCTGTTTCATAAGTTTCTTGTTCATTTTCCTGATCAAAATCTTCATCTGAATATTGTTTAAGAGCAATCGTGGCTATTGTTCTAAAGTTATCGCCTTTTGTTTTTGTGATAATTTGAAAGTTATGCGTAAGCTGTGCGACAGAAAAAATTCCAATTCCTATTTTTCCAATTAATTTTCTGCCGCCCGGGCTGCAAGTAGAATCCTTAGCATCAGTGATTTTTAACTTAACACCCTCTTCATGTCTCTTAGCACTGCCTCCAATATGCAATAGCATGTGTGCTAAAGTTTCTGGAGACATGCCCAATCCATTATCTTCGATTGAAATTCTTTCAAAACGGGGCACATCAGTTTTTATTACAACTCTAGTAGCGTCAGCATCATAGGCATTAGCGATCAACTCTCGTAATGCTGAGCCAGGCTGACGGTAAATTCCGTCTGTAACACGGGCTATTATACGTTGATCAGTACTTAGTGTTGTTTTAATTACTTTTTGTTCATTCTTACTTTTTAGAATTTCGGTAACCAATTCACGTTCTTTGTTATCGTCTGTATTTGCCATTTACTCTTATTTAAAAAGTAATGAAGTCTTAATTGCCGCTGCTATACTTTTTGCTAAAGGTGGGGGAACTGCATTTGAAATTTGGGTTGCTTGATTTGAAAAAGTTCCTTCTAAAACATATGAATTTGGAAATCCCTGAAGAAGCATCGCTTCATAGATACTTATTCTTCGCTTGCCTTCAGGATGTATATGAATTTCTCGATTTCCAAATGCTATTGTCGGAGAGGCTTTATCCCAAGATAAGCGTCTGAAACTTCTAGAAGGTTTGTTGCTTGTGTACATAGGACTAAATCGTTTTGATTTCGGATTCATTGTCCAATGATTAGGATGTATTGGAATTTCTACTGGTTTAAGTTTTCTATCAAAATATGCAGGTTCTTCTAAATTTCCAATTGCTTCTCGAACAGTAGTTATTCCAGTTTTTTTTATGGGTAACACTTTAGAATAGCCTTTGCCTTTTTTCATTGCAGAAACAACTATACGATTTCTTTTTTGAGGCACGCCAAAATCTAAAGCGCACAATTTGTATTCATCCACTGTAAATCCTAGTTTGATAAGTCCTGATATAAGTTTGTTGTATTTCTCAGCGTGTTTTTTATCTTTCATCCCTAACACGTTTTCAAAAATTATGAACTCAACATCGTATTTTTTCTGAAGCTCTTTAATGATATTTACATATAAGGCTGGTAACAGGTTTCTGGGATCATTGGGTGAAGCTAGTGGGTTCGATCTTGAAAATCCCTGACAAGGTGGTCCTCCGATTATTCCAATTCTTGATCCAAATTCTAATCTGTCTTTAAGAAAAGAAAGAACGCCTAATGGTCCAATTTTATTCAGATCAGCAGCGATGCTTTTTGTTCTTTTGAAATTTCGTTTGTAAGTGCGAATTGCGGAAGTATCATGATCTATTGCTAATGAAATTTTAAACCCTTCATTTTTAAATCCCCAATCTAATCCTCCGGCTCCGCAAAACAAACTTACAATATTTGGTAAAGCTGTTTGTTTATAAGAATGTTCTTTTTGATTTGGCATTTTATGAGTGAAGATTGAAAATAATGAATTATTTGATAAGACAAAAATATGATACAAGCTAATGTTTGTTCCTCTTGTTATGCTATAATTTACTTGATGATTAAATTTCATCGCTCAAAGGCTGCCGGATAGAAGCGGAAAGCCCGCAGCGAGGAACGAGCGAGGACTTATCTCGTTCATAATGTTTTTTTATTTGTCTCAATGAATTCTTCGCATTTGCAGCGTATAGCCGGAATTATCTCGTGTATATTAATTTTTTTAATGGTCTCGATGAATGCTTTGCATTTGCAGCTGATAAATGTTCATCAGCTGACAGCCCCAAACTTTATTCACCTTCAACCGCATCTCGCTTACTTGGCTTTCTTGTTCGGTTGGTTTCAGCGCCGCACATCTTTACAATCTTTGGTGTGAACTTTCCAACAACATCCACCAATGCTTTCTGCGATTGCATCACAAGTTCAATATCCTTGTATGCAAATGGCGCTTCATCCAAACCGCCGCCGAGCAATTTTACATTGTGTTTGGCGAGTTCTTCTTTCAATGCATTGTGCGTAATGCTTGCCATGGCTTGTGTGCGGCTCATTCTACGCCCGGCACCATGCGATGCGGAGTTGATGCTGGCTTCTTCGCCTTTACCTTTTACAATAAATCCGGGCGCCGTCATGCTGCCGGGAATAATACCCAGCACATCTTTACCGGCAGGCGTTGCACCTTTGCGATGCACAATTACTTCTTTGCCATTTCCGAAATTATCGGAACCTGCGGCATGCAATTTTTCTTTCCATGCAAAGTTGTGATGATTCTCCACCATCTTCATTGGCTTGCGACCCAACTGCTTTGCAATCTTATCATGTATCACATGGTGACAAGCACTTGCATAATCACCCGCCAAATTCATAGCCAGCCAGTATTCCATGCCTTCTGCTTCATCCAGCGTAAACCATGCAAGATGTTTGGCTTCCTGCGGCAAACGGCGTTTACTAATTGCCAGTCGTGTATAATGATTTGCAATGTTTGCGCCCAATGCACGTGAACCGCTATGCGTTACAAAGCCAACATATTTTCCTGCAGGCACATTCAACACGGCATCTTTTTCATCAATTTCAATAATGCCAAATTCTGCAAAGTGATTACCACTTCCTGATGAGCCCAACTGTTTCCATGCACGTGTATGCAGGCTTTTTAGCAATGGCATTTCAAAAAATAATTTATTGTCCATCACTTCATGATCCGGTGATCGCTCAAACTGTGCACCGCTGCCAAACAACGTCGCTTCGCCAAGTTCACGAACAAAGAATGCTTCACGCTGCGTAAGGTCTTTTATGTCGATATCAAAAATGCTTAAACACATGCGACAGCCAATGTCAACACCAACGCCATAAGGTATCACGGCATTCTCTGTTGCCAGCACACCACCAATCGGCAAACCATAACCATGATGCGCATCGGGCATCAATGCACCGGCAACTGCCACCGGTAATTTCGCTGCTGCATACATTTGATGCATGGCGCCTTCTTCAATCTGGTCGCGACCAAAAATGTTGAAGTGAATGCCTGTATTATTTAATGAAATTTCAGGCGCTGCTGCATCTTCTTTCGGCAATAATTTTTCAGCGATTGGTTGCAACGTTTCATGCGTTGCGTAATCTTTTGGTGACTGCAACACCGCTTTTAATATTTCAAACGCTTCTTCTTTTGTGTGATGTTTAAAATGTTTTTCCATCACGTTCATCGCTACGGGAATTACTGGGCTTTCGGGATAACCGATGGCTCTTAATTCTTTGGCTTCTATTTTTAATTTTCCCATGTTGTTTGTTCTTGTAGACCTAACAGGTTTTCAAAACCTGTTAGGTCTTGTTTTATTTTATGATGCCAGCTTTTGTTTTGCATGGCATCGTTCCTTGCGTCGCACACTTGTGCGGTTGGAACGATGGCAGCACAATATCTGCACTTAAGTTTCTTCTATATTTTGTAAATTGCATACAGTTATTTTTAAGTTATGAAAGAAGTTATTCAACAAAAAGAATTTCGCAGGTTAACCGAAAGCTACTTTGCAGAAAAAGCAAAGCAAGCTAAAGGTCCGCAGAAATTATTAGTGATGCTTGAAATGAGCAAGTATCTTACTGCTGCACGTGAACATGGTTTATCTTTCGAAGAACTTAGAAAAGATGGCTTCCGCTTTGCAACCGTATAACTACATTACTTACAAACCTGACTACTATATTTTCAATACAAATACTGGCTGTGAATATCATTGCTACTTTTTCGATTTTGGCACTGCCTTCTCAGATTATCCTGATTTGGCTTCAAAAGTTTTCGGTTTCAATCTTGAATTAAAATATAAACCTGGAAATAAAACTATCGGTCTTGATAAACGTATTGCTATAACTATTGCAACTATCATCAAAACATTTCTCAATGAAAAAGAAAATGTTGTTGTGTATATCTGCGATACCAGCGATAATCATGAAAAAGCCCGCTTTCATAAATTTACCAATTGGTTTAAGACTTATAACGACGGCAACATCATTCAATTGAAAGGTGTGATACATACCGGTGATATCAACATCTTAAACGCAATGCTTATCCATAAAAATAATTCACAACTCAACGATTTTATTGAAGCATATGAAATCATCACAGGCATTTATACCAAGCCTGATGACGATGAGTTAAATAATATGCTGAATGAACCGGAGTGGTAGTTTAATATTACTGCAAACTCGCCTTCATCACCATTTTATTCTTTCCATAATCAAAACTGTTTTCATCAGAGAGATCAAGTGAACTGCCTTCAAAATGACAGGTTATATATTCTGTATGCGGGCTTTCAATGTATCTTAAAACCAATTGCAATGTGTTATCATCTTTCCATGTATAACTGCCTTCGGTCTTTGCAGGAAAAAGCATGGTACGAATTTCAATGTCGCCAGCAGTTAAAGATGGCCCTGGTTTGTTGGTCGTTCCTTGCTGCCATTTGCCTGGTGCAAAATCAAATGCATAATCTGCTGCTGTATCTGTTTTTAATGTTACATGACACATATCATTTTTAAAACTGAATCCGATGCTTTGCAAATGCTTTTTGTTTTGTTCAATCGCATACGTTTTTCCTGAAATTGTTTCCGCCATTTTCGATGTATTTTTTGCAGGTAACGGAACTGACAACGCTTTAATTTTTTGTTGCAGCAATGCGGTTGTTTTCGCATCTGCATTTAATTTCTCTTTATGCATAGCAGGCAATAAATATTTCCAAACAAGATTTATTTCATCCTGCATATCTGATGTTTCTGCTGTTATTGCAAGTGCCACATCTTCATCCGGCATCACGATCATAAACTGACCAAACGCTCCATCACCACGATATGCGTTGTGCCTGCAGCGCCACATTTGATAACAATATCCCTGCTCCCAATCGCTGCTGTCTTTTTTCGATTGCGGCAAATCAGGATGCTGAATGATCTTTGCCGTACTTGCTTCTTCAACCCAACCTTGCGGCAAAACCTGTTTGCCATTCCACATGCCTTTCTGTAAAAACAATTCTGCAAACTTTGCCATGTCTTCTGTTTTTACACGCAAGCCCCAACCACCTGTATTTATGCCTTTCGTATCTGTTTCCCAATCTATATTCTTAATACCTAATGGTTCAAATAATCTTGGTGTGAGATAATCAATTACTTTTTCGCCGGTAACTTTTTGCACGATAGCAGAAAGCATATATGTGCCGAGCGAATTGTATAAAAACTTTGTACCCGGTTCATATAAGATCGGTGTTGCTAAAAATGCTTTCACCCAATCTGTGTATATACCAGCTTTTGATGTGGGATCTGGATCCATTCCGTCAGACATCATCAACACATCTTTAACAGTAAGCCCTGATAAAAATTTGCTTACTGTATCCGGAAGTTGATCGGGAAAAAATGATACAACTTTATCATCAAGTGAAAGTTTCTTTTCATGAATTGCAAATCCAACAGCCGTTGCCGTAAAACTTTTGCTGCATGAATATAAAGTATGCCTTAGGTCAGCACGATATGGATTCCACCAGCCTTCTGCAATTACTTTTCCATGACGCAACAACATGAAGCTGTGAAACTCCGTTTTGCTTTTGTTAGCTGCATCCAAAAAATCAATAATGCCCTGCGATGAAACACCCTCTGCTTCCGGCGTGCTGTGCGGTAAAGAAGCTGATGATTGTGCAATGAGCCTGGCGTTTAATACTATTAATACTGATAATAAGGCAACTGATTGTTTCAGGAAAAGCATAGTAAATAGTTTATATTTTGAAAGCAGATGTTGAATGACGTGGTGTTTGTAAAAATAAATATTCAAACTTAATAGTTATAATATAAATTAACCGAGATACTTTTTGTGTAGAACTAAGCAGCGGCACACATCGGCACCGCTGCTGCATCTTTAAATATTAATTCTCCATCATCATCTCTCTTCTAAAGCCAATCACATTTGTTTTCGCAACTTCCTGGTAATTCTCATCAGGATTTGTAATCTCTGCCAATGTCATCGGCTTATTGATTACATTATTTAATCCAAGATGTTTGCTTAAGGCATTTGCTTTATCAACACTCAATTTTCCAAACTCATATCTTGCTATCAATCTTCCTTTGCGCAATAATGCATTATCTACCAAACCAATTTCGCTATTGAAAGTGCAAATGATTTGAACATTCAAACAATCGCTCAACAAACCATCGCTGATGTTCAGCAAATTACTTACACTGCTGTAGCTACTGTATTTCCTGTCCATAATAATATTCTCTGCATCTTCAATTATCAATATTGCATTTGGATTATCCAACAACAGATCCATAAACTCAGGATTCATCAAATTGCCTGCAACTCCTGGTGAAACAAACATTACTTTCTTTTTAAGGCTTCCAATCAAATACCTTAAGTAAGTTGTTTTTCCTGTACCGGGTAATCCATGTAACAACACAATACCTTTATCATTTTCTTTTGTCAGCCTTTGTTTAATAATTGTATCTATTGGTTTAAAATCATCATTGTAATAAAGCTCAATATTTAATGTTGTTGGCTTAACAGGTAAAGTTTTTAGCTCAAGATTGCCATTGCTAAGTGTAATAATATTTATTTCATACTGCTTTTCTTTTTCAGGCGCTTTATATGCTTTGAATTCGTTTAGCATTTTATTTGCCTGACTGTGGCTTTTCGTGCTAAAGTAAATTTCAAGCCATTCATCGCACAGTTTAACCATTATCTTATTTTCAAGGATAAAAATGGTTTTATCAAAAAGGATTTTGTCGCCATCCCAGTAATGATAAATACGCTGGTAAACATCCTGCACCTTGCCATAACTTCCGCTATTAATTTTTTCAAAGATCTTTTTTGTATCAACGTTGCCTATATATGCTACGCAAGGAGCAGCGTTATACATTTTCATATAAAAAGCTTTTGCTTCAATAAACCATTGATCAAATATTGCATTTGAATTTTTTGATTTAAACCGCGGCTTTCTATTTTTTATTTTAATCAATTTTAATAAGTTGCTGCATCGTACAACAACGTGTATTAAAATGATTATTACGATTGTTTTCATAATTATTTTTTATTACCAGGCATAAAAAACCCGGTCAGTTATTAATTTTTACATGACCGGGCTACACAAGATTATGTATAACTACGGTCGTTGTTTGTTTTTAAATATTAAACTCATCATCATTTTTGTTTTTTACTTAATCGAATAATGGCGGTGCATGTAAACAATTGTTGCCATAAAAACTCCGGTACACGTGTTGCAACGCAACAGGCGATGCCATGAAACACTGAAGTTGGTAACAAAAAGTTTTACCATCACATCCATCCGCACAAATCCTGGTTCAGACAGCCACCTTCTTCCATTTGCCTCTTTTAAAGAAAAAGTAAGCAACAATTGTAACTACGCTGTTGGCAATAGGTATAGAAACAAATGCACCTGTTGGACCAAAATCAAAAGTCAACACAAGTAAATATGCCAGTGGTATTTGAAACAACCAAAAGCAAAAAAGATTTATCCATGTTGGTGTCCATGAATCACCCGAACCATTAAATGCGCCTATCATTACCATACCGACTCCATAAAAAATATAACCGCTTGTAATGATGCGTAATGCCTGCACTGCTATTTCTTTTACAGCTTCATCATTTGTAAAAAATGATATAATTGGTGATGCTGCAGTAAGAAATATGATAGACACCAAGCCCATGAATATTGCATTGTACTTTGCAGCTTTCAATACAGAATCTTCTGCACGCTTTGGTTGTTTAGCGCCAAGATTTTGACCAACTAATGTGGCTGCAGCATTGCTCATTCCCCACGCTGGGAGAATAAAAAATATTACAACGCGTATCGCTGTTTGATACCCTGCTGATGCAACACTTTGCCCGGTTTGCGCTACCAATCTTGCTACTACAATCCAACTGCAGGAACCAATAATGAATTGCAATGTTGCAGGCGATGCAATGTTGATGAGTGATTTTATAATTGACCAATTTATGTTTAAATGCTTACGATGTATTTGAATACTTGACTTGCCTTTAAACAAATGATACAATTGATAACACACACCAATACCGCGACCAGTTGTTGTTGCCATTGCTGCACCGGTTAATCCAAATGCTGGAATTGGTCCAAACCCACGAATAAATAATGGGCAAAGAATGATATTGCAAATGTTTGCAAGCCACAAACTTTTCATTGCCATTGATGCATCACCTGCACCACGAAAAATTCCGTTTATGAGAAAGAGCATCATAATTACAATACTTCCACCAATATCAATTCTTGTGTAAGTACTGCCTATTGCAATTGTGTTTGCATCAGCACCCATTGCATGTAAAATATTTGGTGCTAATACAATTCCTATCACGCTTATTACAACAGTTATTAGTAATGACAACCATATTGCCTGTACTGCTGAATGTGCTGCTTCATCCGGGTTCTTTTCGCCAATGCGTCTTGCCACTACTGCTGTTGCCGACATGCTTACACCAAACGCAATGGAATAAATTATTGATAAAACAGATTCTGTTAAGCCAACCGTTTGCACAGTATGTTCTGCGTTTGGAAGATGGCCTACAAAAAATAGATCTACCAATGCAAACACGCTTTCCATGCACATTTCAAGTATCATCGGTATTGCCAGCATAACAATTGCTTTGCGAATACTGCCACGCGTATAATCCATATCCGTTCCCTTGATCGCACTTGCAACCAAAGAAAAAATTCCGCTTAGTTTATATGTTGATTGTTTTGCCACTTTGCTTTGATTTTGTAAATTCTGATAGTAATTTATCTCAGCGGAAGCAAATAAAAAAGCCCCGCAGGTTGGCGGGGCATATAACTCAGTTAGTAACAGTTGTTGTTAGCTAAAGTCGTAACCATGCTCCGCATATATATAACCAGGTACAGAGAGAGTGTTCCCTCCGTAATTGATAAATAAATATGTTCGTTGCATTTTCACTGTTCTATATGTTTTTCGTGTTGCAAAGCTGTGGTTATTTTTTATCCTGTCAAAATTTATTTAAGAATTCTTTTTGAATTCTTTTGTTTATACCCGCAAATATTCATATGATGAATTATGGCACAGCATTACTATACTAATGTATATTTTTACCACAAAAAGGAATAAAGCAGTCATATCTCTTTATTGTTACAATTTTATGCTTACACAAGATGCCATTAAACAAAAACTTGGAATATATGCAGCAGATTTTATCAAACAAGATATGCGTATTGGTTTAGGCACGGGAAGTACTGTTTATTATCTTTTAAAAGAGTTGGGTAAACGTAAACAGCAGGGTTTGCAATTTACCGCTGTATGCACATCCCTGCAAACACAAAACATACTTACTGAAGAAGGAATTGATTTTATTTCGCTTGATGACACCGAGCGTTTACAACTTACAATTGATGGTGCAGATGAAGCAGATGCAGAAGGTAATTTAATTAAAGGTGGCGGCGGCGCTTTGCTCCAGGAAAAAATTGTTGCAGCAGCTTCAGATGAACTAATAATTATTATTGATGAAAAGAAAAATGTGCAAACACTTGGCGTATTCCCATTGCCTGTTGAAATAATAAGTTTTGGATGGAAACAGGTGCAGCAAAAAATTGAAACGACATATAATATTACAGCTAAACTAAGAGAAAAAGAAAGCACAGTTTTTATCACAGATCATAAGCATTATATTCTCGATTGTTATTTCAATTCAATCGAAAATCCATCACAATTAAATACAGAGCTGCATTTAATTCCCGGTGTTGTTGAAACAGGTTTATTTGTTGGTATGGCAACAAAAATTATCACCGGCTTTGCAGACGGTGATATTAAAATTCGGGCTGTCTAATAAAACTACATTATACATTTCTTCTACCCATAATTAAAGAGATTATAAACAGCACTAAAAAAATAAAGAAAAGAATTTTGGCAATACTTGTTGCAGCAGCATAAATACCACCGAAGCCAAAAATGGCTGCAATAATTGCAATAACTAAAAAAATAAGTGTCCAGCGTAGCATAATTGCAAGTTTTTAAAGTGAAGAAATGAGGTGATTTGACAATTAAAGATATTGTTTTAGTGATTAATATTTTTTAAATAATCTGCCAGCCGTTCAATTGCCTGTGCTGTTAAGTTTATTTCATCCTGCGCTTCTTTCCAATTGCGTTTCTCAATCGCTTCGCGTATGCCCGGCATTGTTTTTACTCCATAACCTGTATAAAACCCGGGAGCATATAAACTGTGCCTGTACCAACTTCTGCGCGGCAATCCGTCTGTAAGCAGTAATTGTTGTTCTGCATGCGCTAATTCAACATTCATATTTTCGCTGGCTGAAAAATTACTTTTCTTTAAGATACTATTTAAGCTGTCTGCATTCTTCTTTAAAACAGCCAGCGCATTTTGCAATGAACTAAAATCAATAAACGGCACTTCTTCTTTTGGTTTTGGCTGAATATATGTTTTGGTTGGGTCTGAAGCCAGCTTATAATCATTTTGATTCAGCAATTGATTTTCTACAGCAGTTGCATCACGCATATCGTTCACGAGATTTATTAATTCCGTTGCATAATCATTTGCTGTCTTGTAAACATTGGCAAAATTAAAAGGCAAAACATCTGCATCAGCCATTCTTAATAAAGCATGGCCTGCAACTTTTGCCAATGCAACTCCATATTCAAATGTTGGGTCCTTAAAGCGGCGGTAATCATCATAAGAATCATAAATAGAATGATATTCACCTCCATCATCTTCACCGCCAAAACCCAGGTTTAGAGAAGGCAAACCAAGGTGCTGTAAAAAAGGCGAATAATCTGAACCGCTGCCTAATGCACCCAATTCAAGTACAGTTTTATTTAATGCATCTTTTTTCGCTTTTGTATTTGATGCGCTTGTTACCTGTGATGCTTTCAGTCTTTCATAAACAGAAATATTTGTTTGCGGATCAATTACAGTTTTGGAGATCTCATCCATTAAAGGCTGTAAAGCATGTGAGCCGCCTGCACTTAAAAATCCTCTTCCATTTCCATCACTGTTAATGTATACAATTGCTTTTTGCTGAAGCTCTTTTGCATGTTCTTCTGCAAATTCTGTAGAACCAATCAATGCAGGTTCTTCGCCATCCCACGAGCAATATACAATGGTGCGTTTTGGCTTCCATCCTGTTTTTAATAATTCACCAATTGCTTTTGCTTCTTCCAGCATTGCAGACTGGCCGCTAATGGGATCATCAGCACCATTCACCCATGCATCATGATGATTGCCCCGCATCACCCATTCATCAGGAAATTGCGAACCTTTTATCATCGCAATTACATCATAACAAGGCACCATGTTCCAGTTAAACTCAAGGTTTAAATGCACTTTTGTTTTGCCTGCGCCAATATGATAAGTAAAGGGCAATGCACCTTGCCATCCATCAGGAACTACAGGTCCATCCAATGATTCAAGCAAAGGTTTTGCATCGTGATAACTGATGGGCAACACAGGAATTTTTAAAAGATTTGTTGCATCATTATGCGATGCGATGCGCTGTGCCGCGCTGTCTGCACCAACGCCCGGCGTTAACGGGTCGCCGGGATAGATGGGCATATCCATTACGCTGCCGCGTTGTACGCCATACTCATTTTTAAAAGCGCCCTTCGGGTACACATCACCCTTGTAATATCCATCGCCCATAGGATCGCTGTAAATTATACAGCCAACAGCGCCATGCTCCTGTGCTACTTTAGGTTTAATGCCCCGCCAGCTTCTGCCATATTTTGCAATCACTATTTTTCCTTTTACATCAATACCCAGTTCTGCAAGCTTATCATAATCTTCAGGCAAGCCATAGTTCACAAAAATCAATTCAGCGGTTACATCACCATCAGCACTCCACGCATTATATGTTGGCAACTGATCTTCCTGCCCTGATGTTGCATCTTCCTTTAATGCAGGCTCTTTTAATAGTGCTTTATAAGACGTAGGCGCCGTCATTTCAAGGGCCCTTGTTTTTGGCGTTGGAAATAAAACTGTGAATGTTTCTATGTGTGCATCAAAGCCATAAGATTTATAGCGATTGAGAATGGTATCGGCTTCTGCTTTGCTGTTTACAGAACCAAGATTATGCGGTTTTGATGAAAGCAATTTTATAGTTGCACCAATGTGTTGTGCGTTTAACTCCGCATCGAATTTTTGCTCTGTTTGCAATTGTGTTGCTGTATTGTTTGGAGAAAAGCCGGTTATGGTTTGTGCTGATAATTTTAGCGAGATAAAAAGAATAACAAGCAGTTTATATTTTTTCATATAAGAATATTGAGAGGATGTTTGTATTGTACAAATTAAACTAAAAGTTTATTAGGTTCTTTATTTTTAGCCATTGCTTTTCAATATAACCTGTTACTTTTTTTTTCAGTTAAACCTTGCAAATTTATGCGGCGTCATTTCCGCGAAAGCGGAAATCTCATTCTTTCAAAAGATCTTTTTCATTAAAATCTTTATCTGTCTTTTCTTTCTTATGAAAAATAAAATACAACACAATAAATACTGCTAAAACAACTGTTCCTGTTATTGCGTATTGCGGATTTGTAATGGCGATTACTGTTCCCACAAAAACATAAGCAATAATAAACAACACGGGCAGCAAAGGATATAATTTCATTTTATAAATACCTGTATTGTCTAAATGCTTTGTTCGTTTGCGTAAAATAAAAATAGATGCCGCAGAAGTTGCCATACCAATTGAATCAAGGAAAATACTAAAGCTTAATATCTGTTCAAATCGGTCTGCAAAAAATAAAACAATCACACAGATTGCAGCGAACACAGTTAAGCTTACGGTAAGCACATCTTTTTTTTCATCTTTCTTTTTAAACGCCGCTGGCAAAATTCCATCCAGGCTCATGGCATACATAACCCGAGGATTACTTAACAGCAAAACATTTACGTAAGCCAATACTGCAAGAAATAATAAGACGGAAAAAATATATTTTCCGCTTTCGCCAAACATCTTTTCGGCAACAACTGCGGCAATGCCTTTTGTTGTTTTTAATTCATTAAAACCGATGATCTTGTAATAAGAATAATTTACGCTGAGATATAAGGCGATAATTACAAAAATTCCAATAACAATTCCGCGGGGCAAATTCTTTTGCGGGTTTTGCACTTCTTCGCCAAAATTTATTGTTTGCTGGTATCCGCCGTAAGTAAAAGAAGCTGCCTTAAGGGCAACACCAAATAATAAAATATTGCTCATGGAAGTTATACCTGTTGATGATGCAACTGCCTGCGTATTTGAATTATACAACTGCGGAAAAAATATTGCGGCAATCAAAATAAGTATCATACTCATCTTAATAATCATTAGCACGTTTTGTGTTTTTGAACTCATGCGCAAACCCATAAGATTAACGCCATAAAATAAAACAATTGCACTAACGGCAATCATAGCTTCAGTAAATGATGAAGGATTTTGAAAAATAATCGCCGCTATATATTCACTGCCAATAAGTGCAACGCCGGAAAGCGAAGCCGCATTTGAGATAAGAATAATGCAATTAATTCCAAAGGCTAATGATGGATGATAACAAACTGCAAATATTTTATAATAGCCGCCGGTTATGGGATAACGTGAACCAATTTCTGCATATGTGAGTGCGCCGCATAACGCAATCAGGCCGCCCAATATCCAGATAGAAAAATAAAATGCCGGTGATGATGAAGAAGCTGCTGCATCTTTTGCAGTTCTGAAAATACCCATACCTATCACAAGGCCAATTACGATCATCGTAATATCGAACAGCGAAAGCTTTTGCCTCTGATTCATTAATAGCTAATTAACCTCTTCATTAAAATAAATGATATTGATGTTCTTTACTTCTTTATACGGAATGATAAAGTTCTGGCCCGGCATATCGTAATATCGTTTATCCATGTAATTGTTCAGTTGTTCAACAGTTACATTTTTATCTTCATAATTATCGTACGATACATTAATGTCATCATTACTTTCAATGAGTTTTTCAAGTTCGCCTTCCTTAATTAACGTTGGTTCTTCCCGTTCATCTTTATCTAATTTTCTTCTTCTTACACCATTCAGGCATAAAAAATCAAGGCCTTCTTCTTTCGATAAAATAAATTCATACAGCCAGCCGCTGTATATAAAAGAACCATCTTTATTGTCTACTAAAATATCAAGCCATACATTATCTGTTTCATAAAAAGATTTTTTCCCTTTTTCATTTACCGATACAAACCCCCATAGATGATAATACCATTCATTGTATAACCTGAGTAAAGGAATGCGTACATCAAGCGAGTACTTTATTACAATCTTTCTCGCATAAATTCCAAGCATTGCAGAAAACGTGTATACAATGGCGCAATACAATAAAAAATTTGCAATGCTGGTTACATTTAAATTATGCTGAATTGTTTTATCACTATTGATGAGTAAGAGATAAAACGTTTCAAGATTTATCCTGTTTTTAATAATTAAAAACCCTACAGACTGTATAATAAAAGTGGGCAGCAAAGAAAGTAACAGTTCTTCTGCAAAAGAAGAACGGAAAGTTTTTTTGCTGTAAAAAATACTGAGATAAGAAAGCCTTAGAATTACGCCAGGCAATAATAGAAGTGTAATAATTAAAGCATTGAATAATAAATTCATTTAAGCGCTATGGCTTTTTTGTAAATGATTTACCAACCGGCGAAACCCGTACCAGCTTTATGGTTTTACCATTTACCTGAATTACCGGACTTACACC
>JABDGW010000055.1 GCA_013285855.1 Bacteroidota bacterium | reverse complement strand
AAATCTGCAATGCTATCCTGGCTTGTTTTACTGTATAATATTTGTTGATAGTTGGATTGAATTTGTACGGCAGCCAGTATCAGCAAACGAATTCCTTTTTATACTGATTTCTTTTTTGAAAGTGTGCCCAATGAATTTCTTGATGTAACCTCACCGGACTGGCAATGGAATGAAACCAGCAATTATATCCCGATGATATTGCCAAATATGTTTTTGGACATGTATAATTTTGGATTTGCGCAATCGCAGCATTTGCCGCAGCTCTCGCAGGACCTTGTAAAAAACCTGCCTGTTCAAATTGATATTCAAACATCAACCGGCACAGTAAATTATTATGGAAAAGTGGTTGGCTTCAGTGATCGTATCTCATCTGTGCTGGTGCCGCAACCTTTTATGGATTGGGCAAATAAAAAATTTGGAACAGAAGTAAATCAACAGCCATCCAGAGTTATTATTCAAACAAACGATGCAGCTGATCCCCAACTCACGGACTATCTTTCAAAGCACAATCTTTCAACCAACGCAGAAAAAACACGCTTTGAAAAATACCGTGGTATTATTAATGCTGTTGTAATTATTTCATGGGTTACAGGCGGCTTAATGTTTTTATTTGCGCTGCTTATTTTTACTTTATTTATCCAGCTCACCATTGCATCGGCCAAAGAAGAAATTGTATTGCTTGTTGCACTTGGAGCTGCACCAAAACAGTTGCAAACTTTTTTAAGAAAACAATTTTTACCTGCCAATATTATTACCATCATTCTTACATTACTTATAATTGCTGTATTACAATACATTCTTTATAAAACCCGTTCGTTCAGGTAAAATAGAGCGATTTCCTTATCTGGTTATTTATGAAATTTTTGAAAACGTAATTGTTATTTATAGTGTTTTTATGGGCAGGCAGGATCCAATTAAGAAAAGAACAAAATAGTTTAAACTATAAATTCAAAAACCGTGTATAATTAAAGTGTTCATCATCTTCCAGGTCAGTTAATATAAAGCCGGCGTGGCGTTTTTTGCATTCCACTTCAATTAATACAGCCGCTTTATCAATATTATTTTTATCAAGATGACTAAAAGGTTCATCCATAATCAGCCAGTTAAAAGGTTGCATTAATGAGCGGATAATCGCAATACGCTGCTGTTCGCCATAACTGCACATAGAAGCTTTCTGATTTAATATTGAATCAACACCAAGCTGTTCGGCCATTTCATCAATCATATTACTTTCATAAATTGGTTGTTGCAGCACGCGATTCAATTCAATATTTTCTTTGGCAGTAAGATTAGGAAATAAACGCAGGTCCTGGAAAATAATGCTAATGTTTTGTTGTCTTAAAACAGCAAGCTCATCTTGTTTTATGGCTGAAATATTTTTTTTATTCCATAAAACTTCGCCTTCAAAATCTTTGCGCAGTTTATAAATAATATGAACAAAAGTTGTTTTGCCGGTTCCGCTTGGTGCTTTGATCTTTATAAATTCTTCGCCTTCAAATTGCAAAGGTTTATTCCATACATCAGAGTTGCGTTGCAGCAATTTATCCTTTAAAGGAATGGGAATAATGTTTTGTAATTCAAGTTGCATTAATTATGTAGAAATTTTTTGGTAACCAACAGTTAATACGTTGTGGCATCGTTCCTTGCGTTGCAACACTTGTACAGTTGATTATTTATTGGCAATTTAAATGCAGTTTAATAAACGAAATGCAAATTTTAATCAGCAACTTCCATTGCAATTTTGTTATCACTTATTTCAGTATGCACATGTTTTATTTTATATCCTTTCCATCCAAAATAAAAAACAACAATAAAACATAAAAGGGGAACAATATAAGCTATCTGGATATTCATATTTCTTGAAATATACCCTAATGCCAACGGAATAATTGCACCGCCAACAATTGACATTACCATGAATGAAGAAGCAATTTTAGTTTGACTGCCCAAATCTTTTATGCCCAAAGCGAAAATGGTTGGAAACATAATTGACATAAAAAATTCCACGCCCATCATCGCAAACAAACCAAATCTTCCGCCAATAAAAACGCAATAAGCCAACAGAAAAATATTTATAGCACCATAAATAGAAAGCAAATGCTGCGGTTTTATTTTACTCATTAAAAAAGTGCCCACATATCTGCCGATCATAAAACATAAAAGCATATAACCAAGATAATGAAAGCCAGTTATTGTTGCTTCGCTCATACCCGAAGTATATTTTGTATAGCGAATGAAGAAACTTGAAATACAAACCTGCGCGCCAACATAAAAAAATTGTGCAATTACACCATTTTTAAAATGCCAGTGTTTAAAAACAGTAAAATCAATTTTAAAAGATGTTGTTTTTTCTTCCGGTACAGGTGGCAATTTTGTAAAATAAAAAAGTAAAGCCACCAATAACAAAACACCGGCGATTGCCAAATAAGGCATTTGTACACGATGTGCTTCACCTGACAAATAATTTTCAAGTGTTGAAGACGGCATCGCCTTTAATTGTTCAGGTGTATAATCAACACCGGATAAAATAATTTTATTAAGAAAGAATGCAGATACAAATGCGCCCAGTCCATTAAATGCCTGCGCAAAATTCAATCGCTGTGAAGATGTTTCAGGATTGCCTAAAATTGTAATGTATGGATTGGCTGCAGTTTCTAAAAATGTCATGCCGCTTGCCATTAAAAATAAAGCGGCAAGAAAAACACCGAACTGTCTTATTTCAGCAGCAGGATAAAAACATGCAGCGCCCACAGCAGCAATAACCAACCCACAAATAATGCCCGTTTTATAGCTGTATTTGCGCATAATAAGCGCTGCGGGAATTGCCATTATAAAATAAGCTATCCAATAAGCAGAGTCAATAAAAGCAGATTGAAGATCATCTAACTGGCAGGCTTTTTTTAAATGCGGAATAAGTGTTGGTAAAAGATTGGATGTAAGCGCCCATAAAAAAAATAATGTAACAACTAAAATAAGTGCTGTTGTGGTTTTGTTTGGTTGTTCAGTTTTTGTTTCGGTGGCCATGCAAGCGATTTAAAATTGTAAATTGTTTTTACTTTCTATAGGCAACAATATTCTTCAATGTTCCAATGTGCTCAATATTTATTTCAACTTCATCATCTTCGTTCAAAGTAAAATCGTTCGGCGGAATAATGCCGGTTCCTGTCATTAAAAAACAACCGTGCTCAAACACGCATTCACGAAACAAATAGGAGGCGAGCTCATCAAATTTTCTTTTCATCCTGTTCAGTTGAATTGAGCCTTCAAAGACCTTTTCGTTTGCTCTTTTAATATTAATGCTGATGGTCGTATCCAAAGCAATTTCATTTTCCGGAACATATAAACAAGGGCCAAGCGCAGCGCTTCGTTCATACGTTTTTGCCTGCGGCAGATACAAAGGGTTCTCGCCTTCAATATCTCTTGAACTCATATCATTGCCGATTGTGTAACCTTGTATTTTCCCTTTTGCATTAATAAATAAAGTCAGTTCAGGTTCAGGCACATTCCATTTTGAATCTTTACGAATGAATACTTCTTCTTTATGTGCAGCCACACGATGTGGCAATGCTTTAAAAAATAATTCAGGCCGTTCTGCATTGTATACTTTGCTATAAAAATCTGCGCCGCCGGCATCTTTACTTTCTTCCATTCTTGCATCGCGGCTGCGCAAATACGTTACGCCTGCAGCCCATAATTCCTGCTTGCCAATAGGCGCGGAGATTTTTATTTCATTCAAGTCCGCATCAATTTTATTGTTGTTTTGTGTTGACAAGAATTGATATAAATTTTCATGATTGATCACTTCATCCCAATCTTCATTCAATAAATAATTTTCATTATTGCTTTGAAGTATAATACCTGAAGATGTTTTAAATAATTTCATAAACTACCAGTTTTTTACATCATCTAAATCAACATTAATTAATTGCTTAACTAAATTATTCAGCGCTGAATAATCACCCTGCAAATGAATTGTTGTCTGATGATATTCCTGTGTTTCGCCGGGTTTTAATTCCTGCGCCGATGAAGATGATTCCACTTCATAAAACGGACCCATCTGACTGCCATCTGCTAATGGACCATCATTATAAGAATTAATCACATCGCCTTTATAAGGTTCTTTCTGTAGTTCCCATTTGGAGTTTACATAATCGCCATCTTTATGCACTTCAGGAATTAAAATCGTCAATACATTTTTCTTAAAATCATAACTGCAAACAAACGGTTTTGCTACTTCAGGCGCCAACCCAATTTTGCCTCTTGATTTTCCATCACAACGGAAATACAAAACGCTATCTTTTATTACCAATCTTGATGAATCTATCTTTCCAAAATAATCATCGGTTATAAATGAATGCGCATTTTTTATTGGTGAAAATGGTATAATAACTTTAGCTTCTTCTGATGGCGAAAACATACCTGCAAGCCAGATGGAAAGCAAACCGCTGTCTTTTTTCCATGCATTATTGCCGCTGTTTTTTATTTGATTGGTTGATTCATAAGCCACCGTTTGAACACCACCAGGAATAGTTGCATTTAACTTTTGCTCAATTGCATTTTTATCCAGCAACTGTAATTTTCTTGTTATGTCAAGATTAAATGTTGTGCCTGAATAATTGGTTACAGAAGAAGTAAGAGAAAATGTTGCAGATGTTTTATCTGACTGATCAACCTTATACGCAATTGTATCAATTAATGCCGGAACCTGCCAGTGTGTAAAATCAAACGGGTCATCTTTTTTAAAGAAGATTGAATATTGTCCGCCTTCCGGCCCAAGCCAAAATCTTTCTTCTCCGCCAACCGGATTAAATTGTTTTTTCTTTTCGCCTGATGAAAGCAGGCCATAATTTATCCAGCCAAAGCTTGTTCCGCTGTCACCATCTGCTGTACTCGTAAAAACCCTGCCTTGATAATCTGCACAAAGCAAAACTTTTGCATTGCCATTTTCTAATTCAATAACATTACCTGCATGTTTTTTTATGAAAGCAGCGTCATAACCGTAACTGCCTTTTGCATATATTGAATCGTTGTTATTATTCATCGTGTTTTGATTATTGTTGTTGCACGCAATAAAAATAAAGGCCGAAAAAAAGTAAAGCAGTTGTATCTTTTTCATACAGCAAATTATTACTTTAAATAAAGCGCGCATAATATCAGATTTTTTTTCTTAAAATTGAGCAGCACGCATTCAATGATATTATGCTAATGCCCGTTGTTGCTAATAGAAATCTATTTTATCATTTCTTCATACAAAATATTTCCTACGGCTTTTAGTGCTTCATTCAAATTATCTTCCGATACAATATTGCAGCCATTTGTAATAGCAACTATTCCAAATTTGTCATGCCGCTGAAAAAACATCATACTATACAAACCATAAGCATCCCCGCTGTGTCCCGTCATTATTTTTCCCGGTATAAGTTTATCTGTTGTCATTATCGCAAGCCCATAACCACCTTCGCCATCAGAAACTTTTGCCTGCATGGTTTTGGCGCTTTTTTTAGAGATAATTCTTATGCCATTGTATTTGCCAAAATACATGTGCATGCTCATGTATTTTGCAAGATCTGTTGCAGATATTTTCATGCCGCCTGTTGGTGAAAATATGGGAGTACTATAACCCATTATGTAATTTGCTATCTCATCTTTCCGGGGGTTATATGCACCTGGCGAAGCAGTATATTGTTTTGCTGTTGTATCATATACATACAGCGTTACAAATTTTGTTGAATCAAGCGCACCAACCTCATACCCACCATACAGTCCTAACTTATCAAGAATGTGTGCTTTTATATATTTATCAAAGCGTTCTCCTGATGTTCTTTCAATGATCGCTCCAACCATATTATAATTTAAGTTACAATATTCATAGTTTGTGCCCGGAGCATAATTGTTATAGCATTTTGCCCAGTTAGAATTTTTATTTGGGTTGATTGAATCAAGTGTAAAATAACCTTCTGTATCATTCAGGCTTGATGTGTGCGACAGAAGCATTTTAAGCGTAATAATTTTTCCAGGAAAATTTGGATTGCGAACGGTAAAACCAATAAGCTTGCTTACATCATCATTCAGCGATAATTTTTTTGCCTCAACTAATTGCATTATGGCCGTAGCAGAAAATGATTTAGAAACAGATGCGATGCGAAAAATATCATCATTGGTTAATGGTGTTTGGGTCTCAATATTTTTTAAACCGAACGAGTGCATATAAATAATGTTGCCTTTTTTAACCACAGCCACAGAAAGACCAACCATTTCATATTGCTTCATCACGCTGTCAATGCGCAATTCAGTTTTTTCGTTTTGGGCAAAGCAAAGTGCACAGATACAAAGCAAAACGCAAATACATGCCATGCATTTAAGCCAATGCAACTTTTTCATCTGGCTAAAAATAATTTATAATAATATGCAATTACATGAAATAATAAAAAGGGTTTTATGCTGAATCAACATCAGCATAAAACCCTGTATTCCATTTAAAAAAATGTTATTGATTAGTACCTGTAGAATCTGTTGCAGGTGCTTTATTTATAAGTTCCATAAATTGATCAAGCTTTGGTGTGATGATTATTTGCGTACGCCTGTTTTGCACTTTACCTTCTTCTGTATCATTGCTTGCAACAGGATTGTATTCACCACGTCCGCCGGCAGTTAAGCGTTTTGGATCTACACCATAACTATTTTGTAAAGCCTGCACCACAGATGATGCTCTTAGCGCACTCAGATCCCAGTTATTGCGGATATTGGTTTTTGAAATGGGCACATTATCCGTGTTGCCTTCAATTAGCACTTCAAAATCTTTATAATCTGTAATAATCTTGGCAATCTTGGATAAAGTTTCCCCGGCTTTATCAGAAATTTCATAGCTGCCGGATTTATAAAGCATATTGTCAGAAAGAGAAATATATACTACACCTTTCAGCACCTGCACATTTACATCCTGCATCTCTTCCCTGCTTAAAGATCTTGTGAGATTATTGGTAAGCACCATATTTAATGAATCGCTTTTATTCTTGGAATTTACCAACTGCTGTATATATTTATTGGAAGCATTGATCTCATCAATCAGTTTGGAAATGTTTGTATTGCCGGAACTGGTAGAAGTAAGGCATTGATCCAATGAAGCCTGTAAAGATTGCAGGTGGCTGCGCTCTGAACGCAACTGGTCCTGCAGGCTTGCTATCTGAACATTGGCAGCACCAAGATTGTTTTTACAGTTTTCATTTTCCTGGGAGACACCGTTAAGCCTTCCCTGCAATGAACTATTTTCTGATTGTAATGATTGATATTTTTTAGTGCTTACGCAACTTGCAGCAAAAATTGCAACAGCACTGATCATTAACTTAAGATTAATTTTCACGATATATTGTTTTTAGTTTATGAATGAGTTGCTAATTACAAAATTTTAGCCAAGGTTTACAATTTTATATTATATAACCAAATCATTCAAAAAATAAAAGTTGATACTTATGGCACGATTTTATTATTTAAATAACAAATCCTGTCAATGAAAAGAATTGTTGAAAAAATATTTAAACCTGTTATAGTAGTAATGTTGTTAGGCACAATGATATCATCATGTACTGCCAGTGGCAAGTTTCGCAAGCCACCTCCACCGCCAATCCGGCAGGCCTTCCCAAGCCACCTGCGCCATAATTAATTATTGCTTTTGAAATACATCAGCTAAGTATTTACTGTTTTCCCTTTTGTTGATGGCTGCAATAATTTATAATAAAGATTATTTTTTAATGAGCTTTTATATAATTAGAGTTGTTTCATCATTTTAACTATTAACAATAAATTTTATTAATCCATTCATTCATCTGCTAATTCCTCAATCCCTACATTTGCCCTATGCGAAAAATAGCAGTTGCAAAAGGTGATGGCATTGGCCCGGAAATTATGGATGCTGTGCTGAAAATTTTTTACGACGCAAAAGTGCCGCTGGAATATGTTACGGTAGAAATGGGCAAATGGGTATTTGATAAAGGCTTCAACAACGGCATGACGCCTGAAGCCAAACAAACCATTGAAGACCTTGGCATTTTGTTTAAAGGCCCGATGGAAACACCAAAAGGCAAAGGCGTAAAAAGCATTAATGTTACAGCGCGCAAAACATGGAACACGTATGCCAATATAAGAACCTTTCAAACGCTTCATGGCGTAGATACTGTGTTCAGCAAGGCAGGAATTCCAATTGATGTAACCGTAGTACGTGAAAATATTGAAGATACGTATGGCGGCGTTGAACACATGCTTACACATGATGTGGCATTAAGCCGCAGGTTTATTACACGGCCCGGGAGCTTGCAGGTAATTAAATATGCCTTTGAAATGGCAAAGAAAAAAAATGCAAAACGCATCACCTGCGGGCATAAGGCAAACATTATGAAGATCACAGATGGTTTGTTTCTCGAAGTGTTTTATGAAGTGGCAAAAGATTATCCTGAATTAAGATCAGATGATGTAATTGTGGATGATCTCTGCATGAAACTGGTTACGCGTCCTGATGCTTTTGATGTGGTTGTATTAACCAATTTACAAGGCGATATTGTAAGTGATCTTTGTGCTGGTTTGGTTGGTGGTTTAGGCTTTGCACCATCGGCAAACATCGGCGATCATATCTGTATATTTGAAGCAGTGCATGGAACAGCGCCTGATATTGCAGGGAAAAATATTGCGAATCCAACAGCATTATTATTAAGCGGCATCGGCATGTTACGTCATTTGGGATTTATGGAAAGTGCAGTGAGCATTGAAAATTCTTTGTTGTATACTTTGGAGCAAGGCATTCATACCGGCGACTTCGGTGATAAAAGCAAACCTGCTGTAAACACAACTGATTTTGCAAAAGCCATTATAAATAATTTTGGTAAACAACCGGAGCAAGGCGCAAAAACTTTGTTGAATGATGCGCCCGTTACAGAAACACATTTCCGTCT
This sequence comes from Bacteroidota bacterium, assembly GCA_013285855.1. GTDB lineage: Bacteria > Bacteroidota > Bacteroidia > Chitinophagales > Chitinophagaceae > Parafilimonas. The sequence continues at coordinate 12,002 of JABDGW010000055.1, read as the reverse complement.
GGAAAAAAATTCCATGATGGAATCAAAAGAATCTGAATCAGAAAAAATTATTGGCGTTGATTTTTTTATTGAAAGCAATGAACAGCCAATAACAATTGCTACTAAATGTCTTCGTCATGCTGGCGTAAAATTTAAGCTCATCAACATCAGTAATCGCGGCACACAGGTTTGGCCAACAGGTTCGGTGTACACCAATCTCGTTAATCAATACAATGTGCGTTTTGAAAGTATTGATGACACGCCTTTGAAGCAACAGGATGTGTTGGGTTTATATGTAAGCTTAAGCGGCGATTTTAAAATCTGTTCATCAGAGTTGTTGCTGCTACTTGGCGATAAACGTGCATATAGTTTGGCGCAGGGACAATAGTTTTACTTATTGATGACAGCTATTATAATTGTCTCTTTTATTTTTGTTTAACCAGCGATAGTATTTCAATTAAACACGGTTGTGTCACTCCCTTGTACCGCAACATTTCATGGCAACAAATTTTATGACTGAATTAAAAAATGATCTTTTACTTAAAGCACTTCGTAAAGAAAAAGTTTCTCGTCCACCGGTATGGATGATGCGGCAGGCAGGAAGATATTTACCGGATTATATTAAGCTGCGTGAAAAATATGATTTCTTCACGCGTGTGCAAACACCTGAACTTGCAACAGAAATTACTTTGCAACCTGTTCATCAAATTGGTGTTGATGGGGCGATTATCTTTTCAGATATTCTGGTTATTCCACAAGCAATGGGCGTTGAAGTCTTAATGGAAGAAGGTAAAGGCCCATCATTGCCCAAAACAATACTAACGCAAAAAGATATTGATACTTTAAATACAGCAAACGCCGAACATCATTTGAAATATGTTTGCGACGCATTATCACTTACAAAAAAAGAATTGAATGGTTCTGTTCCTTTAATTGGTTTTGCCGGCGCACCATGGACAATTTTTTGTTACATGATTGAAGGCAAAGGCAGCAAAACCTGGGATAAAGCAAAACAGTTTGCATACACGCAAACAGAACTCACACATCAGCTATTGCAAAAAATAACGATCATCACTATTGATTATTTAAAAGCGCAGATAAAAGCCGGCGCAGACTGTGTGCAGGTATTTGATAGCTGGGCCGGTGCTCTATCACCTGAAGATTTTAAAATATTTGCGCAACCATATTTATTGCAAATTGCAGATGCATTTAAAGATGATGCACCTGTTATTTTATTTCCCAAAGGTTGTTGGTATGCATTAAAAGATTTAAGTAACAGTGCAGCATCAGGCATTGGCATTGACTGGACAATTTCACCACAATTTGCAAGAGAATTAACCAACAATAATATCACACTGCAAGGCAATTTTGATCCTGCAAAATTGTTAGCGCCAATTCCGCAAATAAAAAAATGGGTGAAGGAAATGATTGATGCTTTTGGCGCACAAAATTATATCGCTAATCTTGGTCATGGCATTACACCAAATGTGCCTGTTGATCATGCAAAAGCATTTGTAGATACGGTGAAGGAATACAGAATACCCTGAATTTTTAATACTGACTGATTTCTTATCTGAGAAGCTGCATTTGTTTTGAATCAATCAATTTACCATTCACATACAACGTATAATTGTATGCTCTGATTTAGTACAGATTGCGCTTTCAATTACCTTGCTTGCTCCACGTAACAACACTGCAACACATTACACCTTTTTCACTTCCCTTGCCCAGGTATCTTTCAACGTAACCGTTCTGTTGAAGATCATTTTTTCTTCAGAAGAATCTTTATCCAGTGTGAAATATCCTTTGCGAAGAAATTGATAGCGTTCTTCAGCAACTGCATTTTTTAATGCGGGTTCTCCGTATACAGTTGAAATAATTTGTAATGAATCTTCATTAATATAATCTTTAAAATTGCCTTCTTCATTCGATGGGTCTTCTGCTTTAAACAAACGGTCATATAACCTTACTTCAGCAGTAACAGCATGTTCAACGCTTACCCAATGCAGGGTTCCTTTTACTTTTATGTTTGATGTATCGTTGCCGCTTTTACTTTCAGGAATGTAACTGCAATTGAGTTGAATGATCTTGCCTGTATCATCTTTAATTACCTCATCACATTTAATAATATATGCGCCTTTTAAACGTACCATGCCACCCGGAAATAACCTGAAAAATTTTTTCGGTGGATTCTCTATAAAATCTTCCTGCTCTATATACAATTCTTTGCTAAACGGCACATCACGAAAACCTCCGTTTGTATCTTCAGGGTTATCTTCAACACTCACCAATTCATTTTCATTTGTATAATTTGTAAGTACAATTTTTAAAGGATCAAATACAACCATTCTTCGCAAAGCAATTTTATTTAAATCTTCACGCACACAAAATTCAAGTAAGCTGAGATCAGCAACATTTTCTCTTTTTGCAATACCAACACGATCACAAAAATCTCTTATTGCTGCTGCAGTATATCCTCTTCTTCTAAACGCACTTATGGTTGGCATACGCGGATCATCCCAGCCTTCAACATGTTTTTCATTTACTAATTGCAGCAGCTTTCTTTTGCTCATTACCGTATAACTCAGGTTTCTTCTTGCAAATTCATATTGATGCGATGGAAATATGTCGAGCTGCTCAATAAACCAATCGTATAATTCACGATGCGGCACAAACTCTAAGGTGCAAATGCTATGTGTGATATGTTCTATTGAATCGCTTTGTCCATGCGCAAAATCATACATTGGATAAATGCACCATTTATCTCCTGTGCGATGGTGATGTGCATGTTTTATGCGATACATCAATGGGTCTCGCATAAGCATGTTTGGATGTGCCATATCAATCTTTGCACGCAACACGCGTTCGCCATCTTTAAATTTACCAGCCTTCATATCTTCAAACAACTGCAGGTTTTCTTCAACACTTCTATCACGAAATTTACTGTTTACGCCGGCTTGCGTTGGTGTTCCTTTTTCTGCAGCAATGGTTTCACTGTCGCTGTCATCAACATACGCACAGCCTTTGCGTATTAATTTTATTGCAAAAAGATATAGCTCTTCAAAATAATCAGAGGCATACAATTCATTCTTCCATTCAAAACCTAACCAGCGCACATCATCTTTAATGCTCTGTACAAATTCAGTTTCTTCGGTTGTTGGATTGGTATCATCAAACCTTAAATTGGTATAGCCGCCATATTTTTTTGTAAGACCAAAATTTAAACAAATGCTGGTTGCATGGCCCATGTGCAGGTATCCATTTGGCTCGGGCGGAAAACGCGTAACGATAGACCTATACCTGCCGCTTTTTAAATCGTTTTCAATTATTTCTTCTAAAAAATTCAGGGACTTTTCTTCTGCCATAGCGAACAAAGATAAATGCTTCTGCCTGCTGATTTAATTTCTTGTCCTCAATAAAAGTTCAAAAAAAATAAACCGGAATATTAATATTTTTAAAAAAAACGAACACAACTGTTAATTAACTTGTTTGCATTGTAACTTCAATGTTATTTGCATTATCATGCGGATAGAGTTTTCTTACCTGGTGAATTTATCTTTTATTACATTGGCGGGAATATTTTCATTTACTTCCTGTGCCGAACATAATTCAACTAAAAATATGAGCGAACAAGATAAAACTATTACAGCCACAACAGATACCGCAAGTTTTGGTACCGGCTGTTTCTGGTGCACAGAAGCCATCTTTCAAAGATTGAATGGTGTGATTAAAGTTACAAGCGGCTATAGTGGTGGTAACATTCCTAATCCTACGTATGAAGAAGTTTCAACCGGAACAACCGGGCATGCAGAATGCTGCCAGGTAATTTATGATCCTTCTGTAATAAGCTTTGATGAATTGCTTGAAGTATTTTGGAAAACGCATGACCCTACTACGCTTAACAGGCAAGGCAATGATGTAGGCACACAATATCGCAGCGTTATTTTTTATCATTCACTACAACAAAAAGAAAAAGCAGAACATTACAAAGCGGCATTAAATGACAGCAACGCATTTAATAAACCAATTGTAACTGCAATAGAACCTTATAAGAATTTTTACACTGCCGAAGATTATCATCAAAAATATTTTGATTATAACCCGGGACAGATGTATTGCCGCCTGGTTATTTTGCCTAAGGTTGAAAAATTTGAAAAAGTTTTTAAAAGTAAATTAAAGGGCAGCGCGAAAAGTAGTGAAACTGCAAATAACGGCGAATAAATTTTTAAATTTGCAGGATGGCTCAAATGCAAATAGGGGAAGCACTCAGGGATTTTTTAAACAAAAGCAAACTTAAAAGCGGGTTAAGAGCCGTACAGATTGAGGATGTCTGGGAAGAAATTATGGGTAAAACAATTGCACGCTATACCGATAAACTACAGATCATAAATACTACACTGTTTATTTACACTTCAGTTGGCGCATTAAAGCAGGAATTAATTTATCAAAAGCCAAAAATAATTGAGCGCGTAAATGAAGCGCTGCATGAAAAAGCAATTTCAGAAGTGGTTATTAAATAATGCTTATCCAACTATGTACAATGCCTGTAATAAAAAAATATTAATGGTTGATGATGATGAAGAAGACAGGTTGCTAGTGAAGATATGTTTAATGAAATAGGTGCGCCGGATGCAGCGCATTATGAACAAAGTGGTGAAACTGCTCTATCTTATCTTAATAACTTACCGGAAAAAGAATTGTCATCTTTAATTGTGCTTGAATACCTTGAAAAAGCAAAATATTTTCACCATTTATCCTCATCTAATAATATTGGGTAAATTAGTATTCAGTTAACTGAACAAATAGATAACTAATTATTATTTATTGTTTTACTTTAGAGCCATAGGTAAACATAATTACTAAACCAATAACAGCCACGGCAACAATTATTCCGGCCCATAAGCCTGCTTTAAATATTCCTGCAATTGCTGAGCAACCAGCTACGAATATCAGGAGACACGCTAATATAAATTCAACCAGAGGTTTCATACGATTGTTCTTTGCTTAAAGTGTTTAAAAATTGTGCCGCAAATTTTTTTATTGAAATTCTTTTTAGAAAATAATAACTGTGCGGACAAATTTTCTCAAAAAAAAACGAATTGCACGATAAGCGCAATTCGTTTCTACAAATGTTATATTGAAATTATTTTCCTAATAACGCTTTAGCTTTTTTTACAACATTCTCAACACTAAACCCGTAAGCCTTCATTACTTCATCTCCTGGTGCTGATTCTCCAAATTTGGAAATGCCGATTATATCGCCTTCATCCGTTACATATTCCCTCCATCCTAATGGCGATCCGGCTTCAATTGATAAACGTTTTCTTTTATCTTTTGGGAAAACAGAATTTTTATAAGAAGTATCTTGTTTATTAAACAGCTCCCACGAAGGCATACTTACAACACGTGCGGAAATATTTTCATCTTTTAAAGCCGCCTGCGCTTTCATCGCAAGTGAAATTTCGCTGCCCGTTGCAACTAATATTAATTGAAAATTTTCAGCATCAGATAAAACATAAGCGCCTTTTTCAAGCAGCGAAGCCTTTGCATATTTTTCCTGGTCAATTATTGGCAGTTTTTGTCTTGATAAAATAAGTGCGACAGGTCCGCCTGTATGTTCCAAAGCAACGCGCCATGCCTGCACTGTTTCATTGGCATCTGCGGGACGAATTACTGTAAGATTAGGAATGGAACGTAGTGAAATTAATTGCTCAACCGGCTGATGCGTTGTTCCATCTTCGCCTAAACCAATGCTATCGTGTGTGTACACATAAATTGGTTTTATCTGCATGATGGCAGCAAGGCGTATGGGAGGGCGCATGTATTCACTGAAAATTAGAAATGTAGCCCCATAAGGTGTAAACCCTTTTGTAACTGCCATGCCATTCAGCACAGAACCCATTGCATGCTCTCTTATACCAAAATGAAAATTTCTACCTCCATGATTATCGCCTTCAAACGATTCGTATTTTTTTAGCAGCGTATTGGTTGATGGAGCAAGATCAGCAGCGCCACCAATCATTAAAGGAAAATAATCTGCAACAGCATTTAATGTTTTACCGGAAGCAGTACGGGTTGCTTCTTTTTCATCGCCACTGAATAAGGGCAACTTATCTTTCCAGCCTTCAGGTAATTTGCCACTGCTGAATAATTCATATTCATTGGCGAGATCAGCATATTTTTCTTTGTAGGATTGAAATAATTCATTCCATTTCTTTTCAACCTCAGCACCTTTTTCGCCTTCTTTTCTATAAAAATTCAACACTTCATCTGCAACTACAAAAGATTTTTCAGGATCAAAGCCTAAGTTTATTTTGGTAGCTTTTAATTCTTTTTCACCCAAGGGCGCACCATGCGCTTCAGCGGTATCCACAGCATCAGGCGCACCATAAGCAATATGCGTTCTTACTAAAATTAAAGATGGTTTGCCTGTTTCATTTTTTGCATTTTCAATGGCTGCCGTAATGCCTTTTATATCATTGCCATCATCAATGGATTGTGTGTGCCAGCCGTAAGCTTCAAAACGTTTTGCCACATCTTCATTAAAAGCAAGCGCTGTATCACCTTCAATTGAGATGTGATTATTATCATACAAATAAATAAGGTTGCCTAACTTTAAATGGCCTGCAAGTGAAGCAGCTTCTGCACTTACACCTTCCATCAAATCACCATCGCTGCATATTGCATAAATCTTATAATCAAAAAGGTTGAAGCCATCTTTATTATATCTTGAAGCAAGGTACTGCTGTGCAATTGCCATTCCAACGCCGTTTGCAAAACCCTGACCCAACGGGCCTGTTGTTATTTCAATACCGGCTAATAAACCATATTCAGGATGACCTGCAGTTTTGCTGCCCAACTGTCTGAAATTTTTTATATCATCCATCGTGATATCGTAGCCTGTTAAATACAGGTAAGCATATTGAAACATGCACGCATGGCCTGCAGATAAAATAAACCTGTCACGGTTTGGCCACTCAGGATTTTTGGGATTATAATTCATCGCTTTCGTCCACAATACATGACCAATCGGCGCAATACCCATTGGAGTTCCGGGATGCCCGGAATTAGCTTTTTGAACTGCATCTGCCGCCAACACGCGAACGGTGTTTATACATAATTGAGTTAAATCAGCATTCATTCTTTTATTTTTTTGGAGTGGCAAGATAAATATTAATTGAAGAAATTTGGTTTCAATTAAGGTTAGCCAATTTCCGTAAAAATGAATTTGTGTTGTTGATGTATTGCATTGTAAACTTGTACTTCAATTTATTTATATGGATTATATAGTTCCGCATGGTACAAGAATCGGGCATATACATTTAAAAGTTTCTGATATTGACAAAGCTTTATCTTTTTATAAAGATTTGCTTGGCTTTCAAATTATGGCACGATATGGAACACAAGCTGTTTTTATTGCGGCTGATAATTATCATCATCATATCGGTTTGAACACGTGGTATAGTAAGGATGCAAAACCGGCGCCGGTGCACGCAGCAGGGTTGTTTCATACAGCAATACTTTATCCAACACGCAAAGAGCTCGCTATTATTTTTAAACGTTTGCTTGATGCAAATTATCCATTTACAGGGTTTGCAGATCATGGTGTTTCTGAAGCTTTGTATTTGAATGATCCTGATGAAAATGGTGTTGAATTATATTGGGACAAGCCGCATGAACAATGGCCGATTGATGATAATGGGAATATAAATATGTACACGAAAGAATTGAATATTGAATCTTTGCTGGGTGAATTAAACGTGTAATGCCCAACAACTATTTCCGCTTTAAACAGTTCACTATTCAACAGGATAAATGTGCGATGAAAGTTTGCACTGATGCTTGTTTGTTTGGCGCATGGATTGTTCAGCAAATTGAAAATTCAAAACTAAAAATTCAAAATGCTTTAGATATCGGAACAGGAACTGGTTTACTTTCTTTAATGCTCTCACAAAAAAATAACCATACAATTATTGATGCTGTTGAAATTGATGAAGCAGCAGTAGAGCAGGCAAAAGAAAATTTTGAAGCATCGCCGTGGAAAGAAAGATTGAAGGTTTATCAGGGTTCAATTCAAAAATTCGGCAATTCGAGAATTCGACAATTTAAATACGATCTTATAATTTGTAACCCGCCATTTTATGAAGACGATTTAAATAGTGAGGATGAAAAAAGAAATCTTGCTTTACACAGCAAGCGATTAAAGCTGGAAGAATTAATAAACAGTGCTTATAAATTATTGGATGATACTGGCAACTTCTTTGTGTTGTTGCCTTATCATCGCACAGAATTTTTTTTGCAATTAAAACAAAACAAATTTTTTATAAAAGAAAAAACTCTCATCAAGCAAACACCTAAACACAATTATTTCAGAAGCATGTTGTGGTTAACAAAACAACCTGCAGCAACGCATCAATCTGAAATTATTATTATGAATGAAGATGGCAAGTACACCAATGATTTTATTGAATTACTGAAGGATTATTATTTGCATTTATAAAGAAAGATCTTTTAATATAGAGCTTTAAATATAAACACACCAGTTTACACGTCATGCTCAACTTGATTGAGAACCTCAAAGCTATTTTCTTAAAAAACAAACTTAGAATTTAAGAGCAGATTTCCACTTCCGTGGGAAAGACGCGCAAAAACTATATATATTTTTTCTAACCGGTTCATAATGCAAATGCAAAAAACCGCCTGGTTATTTATTCAACTTACTTATGTATCTCGCTTGTAAAATGAAATTCTATAGCAGGATTGTTGGTTATTTCAGTATTTAAAAACCATTCGCTTTGCGCCAGGTAAACAGGATTACCATCTTTATCTTCTGCACTATTTTGTTGTTTGAACCGAAGAAACTCTTCTAACTTTTTTTCATCATTACTTGTAAGCCAGCAAGCTTTATAAAAAGGTAAAACACGAAATTCAGCAGCAGCTCCATATTCATGTAACAAACGGTATTGAATTACTTCAAACTGTAATTCTCCTACACAACCAATAATTTTTTTATTGCCGCCAAACTGCGTGAATAACTGTGCAACACCTTCATCGGTTAATTGTGTAATTCCTTTTTCAAGCTGCTTTGTTTTCATTGGATCTTTGTTCACCAGCTCTTTAAAAATTTCCGGTGAAAAAGATGGAATGCCGGTGAAATAAAAATCCTCGCCTTCAGTAAGCGTATCGCCAATTTTAAAATTACCGGTATCAAACAAACCAATTACATCGCCGGGATAAGCATCTTCAATAATGTCTTTACTTCTTGCTAAAAATGAATAAGGATTGCTGAAGCGAAAATCTTTATCGAGCCTTACATGATGATAATATTTGTTTCTTTCAAACCTGCCGCTGCACACACGCATAAAAGCAATGCGGTCTCTATGTCGCGGGTCAAGGTTTGCATGAATTTTAAAAATAAAACCGCTTAATTTATTTTCATCAGCACGCACAACACGTTTGCTGGTTTCGCGGTCAAGCGGCTCCGGCGCAATCTTAATAAATGTGTCCAGCAATTCTTTTACACCAAAATTATTAATAGCACTTCCAAAAAATACCGGTGCAATATTTCCTGATAAATAATCTTCATCATTCAGCTTGCCGTAAACGCCATCAATCAATTCCACATCTTCACGTAAAGTATCAGCATCTTTTTCTCCAATCTTTTCATTTAAAACAGCATCATGCAAATCTTTAATTACAATACTATCTTCTTCATTTGCTTTTGTATTTGCAGAAAACAACAACAGGCTTTTTGAATCAAGATTATATACACCTTTAAAATCTTTACCGCTGTTTATCGGCCATGTCATTGGATGCAGTTGTATCTTCAACTCCTTTTCAATTTCTTCCAGCAGATCAAAGCGGTTCTTACCATCGCGATCCATCTTATTAATAAAAACAATTACCGGCGTATTGCGCATACGGCACACTTCCATCAGGCGACGCGTTTGTTCTTCAACACCATTTACACTGTCAATAACAAGTACAACACTATCTACTGCTGTTAACGTGCGGTAAGTATCTTCAGCAAAATCTTTATGGCCGGGCGTATCTAATAAATTAATCAAAAAATCTTTGTATTCAAAAGTCATTACGCTGGTAGCAACAGAAATACCACGCTGTCTTTCAATTTCCATAAAATCGCTGGTGGCATGTTTTTTTATCTTGTTGCTTTTTACAGCACCGGCTGTTTGAATGGCGCCTCCAAACAATAAAAATTTTTCAGTTAATGTTGTTTTACCGGCATCGGGATGCGATATGATGGCAAACGTTCTTCTCCTGTTTATTTCTTTTGTAGTGTTCATTTTCGGGCGGCAAATGTAATATCATTCATTTTAATACTTTGTTAGAATAGATTCTGTTCTTCATTCTCCTATTTTTGCCGCATGTTGCAGCAACGGTTTCTTTCGCATCTTAAAACAGATTTTTCGTTTATACAATCTTCACAAAAATTATTACTTGCTGTAAGTGGCGGCGTTGACAGCGTTGTAATGACTGATCTTTTTTACAAGGCAGGATTTGATTTTGTAATTGCGCATTGCAATTTTCAGTTAAGACAAGAGGAAAGCATAAGAGATGAATTGTTTGTGCGTTCACTTGAAGATAAATACAATAAAAAAGTTTGTGTAAAAAGATTTAATACAAAACAATACGCTGAAGAAAATAAAATTTCTATACAGGAAGCAGCAAGAAATTTAAGATATGACTGGTTTGAAGAAATGTTGACCGCCAACCGCCAACCGCCAACCGATGATTCGGAAACATTAAAGTCAATCCGTCAACAGTCAACAGGCAACGGTCAACAGTTTTTGGCTACTGCACATAATGCTGATGATAATATTGAAACGATGCTGATGTTTCTTTTTCGGGGTACCGGCATTCATGGTTTAACAGGCATTAAGCCTTTTGATAAAGAGAGAAAAATAATTCGCCCGTTATTATTTGTAACAAGAGATGAAATTAAAATGTATGCGGAAAAAAATAATTTAGAATGGATGGAAGATTCCTCCAACTTAAGTGATAAATACACGCGTAATTTTTTCAGGCATAAAATAATTTCATTGGCTGAAGAATATTTTCCAAATGCAAAACAAAATTTGCTTGAAAACATACATCGCTTTAATGAAACTGAACAATTATACACACAGGCAATAGAACTGCACAAAAAAAAATTAATTGAATATAAAGGAAATGAAATTCATATCCCGGTTTTAAAACTGAAAAAAACAAAACCTCTTGATACAATTATCTGGGAAATAATTAAAGATTATAATTTTTCTGCGCACCAGGTTAATGAAATAAAAAAATTGTTTGATGCAGATAACAGCAGTTATATTTCATCTTCATCACATAGAATAATTAAAAACCGCAACTGGCTTATACTTGCGCCAAACGAACATGAAGCAGCCAATCATATTTTAATTGAAGAAAATGATAAACAGGTTAAATTCAAAAGTGGTGTTTTACAATTTGAAACTGCATCAACTTTAAACTTTAAACTTCAAACTGTAAACAACATTGCCCAGCTTGATGCAAAGCATATTGAATTTCCTTTATTGTTGCGCAAATGGAAACAAGGCGATTACTTTTATCCGCTTGGAATGCAGAAGAAAAAAAAGCTAAGCCGTTTTTTTATTGACAAAAAATTATCAGCAACTGACAAAGAAAATATTTGGGTTTTAGAAATGAACAAAAAAATTGTGTGGATTGTTTGTTACAGAATTGATGATCGTTTTAAAATAACAGCTTCTACAAAAAAAATATTAAAGATAAGTTTTACAGCTGCGCAGGAGCACTAAGCTGCGTAATGAATCTGCTGTACAAGTGCTGCGACGCAAGGAACGATGCCATAATTACAACTGATGATAACGAAAAAATTATTTGGTAAAATATCCCTGCACGGATTGAACGAAATTAGTAAGCGGGTTAAAACCCGTGTGCAAAGCAAAACTCATCACAATTACAAAAGTAATTCCATACAATGCGCCCCATAAATGCGCTGAATGATTAATGTGGCTTCCACC